>JBDHSS010000025.1:0-18149 GCA_039808205.1 Paracoccaceae bacterium
GCGGCGAACCCCGAGATCACCTGCATGGTCGGCTTCTACTCCTACAACTCGCCGAAGATCTACGAGGCGCTGCAGGCCGCCGGCAAGCTCGGCCAGATCACCGTCGTCGCCTTCGACGAGGATCCGGTGACGCTCGGCGCGGTGAAGGAGGGCTCGTTCGTGTCGACGATCGTGCAGCAGCCGTTCGAGTGGGGCTATCAGGGCATGAAGCTGATGGCGGCCTACCTCGGCGGCGACAAGTCCGGCATCCCCGAGAACAAGCTCATCATCATCCCGACCAAGGTCGTCAACAAGGCCAACGTCGACGAGTTCCAGGCCGACCTCAAGGCCAAGATCGCGTCGGCCTCGGGCAGCTGAGGCCCGGGCGCGCGAGCGTTCCCGGCGGCACCCGCGCCAGCGGGGCCGCCGCGGGTGAGCGGATGGCAGAGCCGTTTCTCGAACTGATCGGGGTGTCGAAGTCCTACCCCGGCGTCGTCGCCCTCGACGACGTGAGCCTCGCCGCCGCCCCCGGCGAGGTGATCGGCCTCGTCGGCGAGAACGGCGCCGGCAAGTCGACGCTGATGAAGGTGCTCGGCGGCGTGATCGCGCCGAGCGCCGGCCGCATCCGGGTGGACGGGGTCGAGCGGGCGTCGATGACCGTCGCCGACGCCATCGCCGCGGGCATCGCCTTCGTCCACCAGGAGCTGAACCTCTTCGACAACCTCGACGCCGCCTCGAACGTCTTCATCGGCCGCGAGCCCCTGAAGGCGGGGCCGCTGCGGCTGGTCGACCGGGCGCGGCTCCACGCCGCGGTGCGGTCGCTCTTCGCGCGGCTCGGCGTCGACTTCGCGCCGGAGACGCCGGTGGCCGGGCTGTCGCTGGCGCAGCAGCAGCTGGTGGAGATCGCCCGCGCGCTGTCGCTCGACTCGCGCCTCGTCATCATGGACGAGCCGACCTCGAGCCTGACGCTGACCGAGACCGAGCGGCTCCTCAAGGTGATCGCCGACCTCAAGGCCTCGGGCGTCAGCGTCATCTTCATCTCGCACCGGCTCGACGAGGTGAAGGCGTGCGCCGACCGCGTGGTGGGCCTGCGCGACGGGCGCATCGCCGGCCGGCTCGCCAAGGCCGAGATCACGCCCCCCGCGATGATCCGCCTGATGATCGGCCGCGACCTCAAGGCGATCTACCAGCCGCCGGCGGCGGCACCCGGCGACGCGGTGCTCGACGTCCGCGGGGTGCGGACCACCGCCTACCCCGCGCAGGCGGTCGACCTCGCGGTACGCCGCGGCGAGATCCTCGGGCTCGCGGGCCTGATCGGCGCCGGCCGCACCGAGCTCGCCCGCGCGCTCTTCGGCATCGACCCGATGCAGGCCGGCGAGGTCTGGCTCTCCGGGCGCAAGGTCGCGGTCGCCTCGCCGCGCGACGCCATCGCCGCCGGCCTCTACCTGGTGCCCGAGGACCGCAAGGGCGCGGGCGTGGTGCTCGACCTGCCGGTCAAGGACAACGTGACGCTGCCGCAGGTGGGCGGGCTCGCGCGCTTCGGGATCATCCGACGCCCGGCCGAGCGGGCGCTCGCCGAGGCCGAGCGCCGCCGCCTCGGCATCCGCGCGCCGTCGATCTTCACCAACGTCGGCACGCTCTCGGGCGGCAACCAGCAGAAGGTGGTGCTGGCGAAGTGGCTGGCGATGAAGCCCAGGGCCATCGTCTTCGACGAGCCGACCCGCGGCATCGACGTGGGCGCCAAGCGCGAGATCTACGACATGCTGCGCGGCCTCGCCGACGCGGGCGTCGCCGTCCTGATGATCTCGAGCGACATGGAGGAGGTGATCGGGGTCTCCGACCGGATCGCCGTCATGCATGAGGGCGCCATCGCCGGCATCCTCGAGCGCAAGGATTTCTCCGAGCACCGGGTGCTCGAGCTGGCCGTGGGCGAGGACTAGACCATGCAGAAGAAGGACATCGGCCTCCTGGTGCTGATCCTCGTGGTGGGGGCGGTGGTCGCCTTCATCAACCCGCGATTCCTGTCGCCGATCAACCTTGCCAACACCGCAAACCTCGTCGGCCTCTTCGGCATCTTCGCCATCGGCCAGGGCTTCGTCATCATCACCGGCGGCATCGAGCTCTCGGTCGGCTCGGTGATCGCACTTCTCGGCGTGCTCTTCGTCGACCTGATCGCCAACTACGGCGTGCCGTGGCCGGCCTGCATCGTGCTGATGCTGGTCCTCGGCGCGATCATCGGCCTCGCGCACGGGCTCCTCATCACCCGGCTCGGGATGCAGCCGTTCATTGTGACGCTCTGCGGCCTGCTCATCTATCGCGGCATCGCCCGCTGGTACACTGCCGACGGCACCGTCGGCTTCGCCTTCGGCCAGAGCTTTCCGGCGCTCGACTGGCTGACCATCGGCCGAACCTGGGGGGTGCCGCACTCGCTGATCGCGATGCTCGTCATCGCCGCGGTGATGTGGGTGGTGCTGCACCGCTCGGTCTTCGGCCGCTACCTCTTCGCCGTCGGCAAGAACGAGGAGGCGGCGCGCTACGCCGGCGTCCCGACCGGCAAGGTCATCGTCGCGGCCTACGTCATCTGCGCGGTCCTGACCGCGATCGCCGCGATCTTCTTCGCGATGTACACCAAATCGATCTCGCCGTCGTCGCACGGCAACTTCTACGAGCTCTATGCGATCGCCGCCGCCGTCCTCGGCGGCTTCTCGCTGCGCGGCGGCGAGGGCTCGATCATCGGCGTCGTTCTAGGCGCCGTGCTCCTGCAGGTGCTGCAGAACCTGGTGAACCTCCTCGGCATCCCGAGCTCGCTCAACTTCGCGGTGATGGGCTCGGTGATCCTCGCCGGCGTCCTCGCCGACCAGCAGTTCGACGCCTATCGCAAGCGCCGCGCCGCCGCGCAGGTCCACCCCGAGCCCACCCCGGCGCCGAAGGTCGCCGGCGCCGGCCCGTAGCCCCGGCGTCGCGCGCGAGGAGCCTCCGCCGCCCTCAGCCGAAGCGGTTGCGCCCGGCGGTGCCGCGCTGGCACCAGAAGACGACGAGCACGATCCAGCCGATGAGCGGCACCAGATAGAGCAGGAGCCACCAGCCGCTGCGATCGGTGTCGTGCAGCCGCCGGGCGCTGACGGCGAGCCCGGGCAGGAAGGTCGCGAGGCCCCAGAGCGAGCCGAGCACGTCGCGGCTCGCCTCCCAGCCGCCGGCGGCGGCGGCGTCGACGCCGGTGGCGGCGATCGACACCAGCCAGCAGAACAGCGTGAACCACCAGAACTCCGACCGGGCCGCGCGCCCCGAGAAGGTCACGTACTCGCGAAAACAGTGGCGCACCGCCTCCGGCAGGTCCATGGGCCGCCCCTCCGACACCCCGGGCCGCGGCGGCGGCTCCGAAGCGGTCGCCGCCGCTTCGGCCGGGATCGGCGGCGGCCCCGCCTGCGGCAATGCCCCCGCCTCCGCCGCCAGCGGGCTCTCCGCGAACGGCTGCCAGTCGGCCATGCCCTCGCGCCAGACCAGCACCCGCGGCGACAGCTGGCCCTCCGCCACCCAGCGGCGCAGCTCCTCGGCGCTGTGCGGCCCGAATTGCCGCTTGTTCTCGACGTAATACCAATCGGCCGGCTCGGTCATCGCGGTCTCCGTCCCTAATCGCGGCGACCCTGCCCGATCCGCCGCGCCGCCTCAACCGCCGGCGGCGGCCTCAGTCGTGGAATGCCTCGGTAAAGGCGCGCCGGCCGATCAGGAAGGCGTCGGCGACGATGCGGAGCGGACTCGCGTCGACGTCGACCGCGCGCGCCCGCACGACGCCCGCGAAACGGCGGTAGAGCTCGGGATACTCGCGCTCCGCCGCCCGGCTGACCGGCACGCCGTCGATCGCCAGCGCCGCGCCGCCCTCGGAGAGCGCGAGCGAGCCGTCGTCGGTCTCGACGCGGATGTCCCAGCTCTGCGGCCCCTGCTGGCGCCAGTCGAGCTCGACGCTGACCGGAAACCCGGCTGCGCCCTCGAGCGCCAGCGTGGCGGCGATCGGCGTCTGGCGGTTCTCCGGAAACACCAGCGTCGCCTCGGCGACGCTGAAGGCGCCGGGCAGGATCTCGGTCAGGATCGACAGCGCGTTGATGCCGGGATCGAAGACTCCGAAGCCCTTCGGCTCCCAGATCCATACCTGCCCCGGATGCCAGCGCCGCACGTCCTCCTTCCACACGATCGCGGCCGAGCCCACCCGGCGCGGCGCCAGCCACGCGCGCGCCGCCGCGACCGCCGGCGCGAAACGCGAGTGCCAGGTGGCGAAAAGCCCGGCCCCCGCCGCCCGCGCCGCCGCCACCATCGCCTCGACCTCGCCGAGCGTCGCCGCCGGCGGCTTCTCCAGCATCACGCCGCGGCCCGCCGCCAGCGCCTTCAGCGCCATCGGCGTCCTGACCGACGGCGGCACGCAGAGCGACACCGCAGCAGTCGGCCCGTCGGCGAGGAAGGCGTCGATGTCGGGAAAGTGCGGCAGGCCGGCGATCGTCTCGTGCCGCGAGACCGACGCCACCAGCTCGAAGTCGGGATCGCCGGCGATCGCCGGGATGTGCTGGTCCCGCGCGATCTTCCCGACGCCGACGAGGGCGACCGGGATCGCCATCTCAGGCCGCCCCTCGCGGGCGCCGTGCCGCTGCCGCCATGCCGGTCTTCCTCTCCAAAAATGTCTTCCCGCCGTTCCGTCGCGACCCTAGCCCCCGATCACGACGGAGTCAGCCCCGTGAACCGCCGGCGAGTTGCCGCTTTACCCGCGGCGGCAGGGCAGTAGAGTGGCGCCGCCGCAGCCGCCACGGAGCTCCCGATGCCTGCCAGGTCCCGCGCCCGGAGCCTCGCCCGCACCGCGCCGCTTGCTCCGCTCTGCGGCCTCGTGCTCGCGGGCCTCGTCACCGCCGCCGGCTGGCTCGCCCCTGCCGGCGCCCGCGCCGAGGACGCCGCCGCGGCGACCGCTCCGGCCGAGGCCAGGGTGATCCGCAGCCACGGCATCTCCGCGTTCGGCGATCTCAAGTACCCGGCGGGCTTTGCGCACTTCGACTACGTCAATCCGGACGCGCCGAAGGGTGGGACGATGAGCTTCCGCGGCACCGGCGCCAGCCAGACCTTCGACAGCCTCAACAACTTCATCCTGAAGGGCGAGCCGGCGCAGGGGCTCGGCGTCCTCTACGACACGCTCCTCGCCTCGTCCGACGACGAGCCCGACTCGAGCTATGGCCTGATCGCGGCGAGCCTCGAGTACCCCGAGGATCGCGCCTGGGTGATCTTCCACATGCGCCCGGAGGCGGTCTTTGCCGACGGCGTACCGGTCACCGCCGAGGACGTGGTCTTCACCTGGCGCGTGCTGCTCGACAAGGGCGCGCCGGTCTACCAGATCACGCTGGCCGACATCGCCAACGTCGAGGCGATCGACGCGCACACGGTGAAGTTCACCTTCCGCGCCGATGCGCCGAAGCGCGACCTGCCGCAGCTCGCCGGTGGCCTGCCGATCCTGCCGAAGCACTACTACGACACTGTGGACTTCGCCGCCTCGACGATGAAGCCGCCGGTCGGCTCCGGCCCCTACGTCGTGGCCGAGGTGAACCCGGGCAAGACCATCAAGTACTGCCGCAACCCGAAATACTGGGGCGCCGCCCTTCCCGTCAACGTCGGCGCCAACAACTTCGACTGTATCGTCTATCAGTATTTCTCCGACAACAACGCCGCCTTCGAGGCGCTCAAGGTCGGCGAATACCTGTTCCACGAGGAGTTCCTGTCCTCGCTCTGGGCCACGGCCTACACCTTCCCCGCGCTTGAGAAGGGCTGGGTGAAGAAGGCCGACATCCCCGACGGCCGCCCGTCCGGCACGCAAGGCTTCTGGATGAACCTGCGCCGCGACAAGCTCAAGGACGAGCGGGTGCGCGCGGCAATCGGGCTCATGTTCAACTTCGAGTGGTCGAACCAGGCGCTGTTCTACGGCCTTTACGCCCGCACCACGAGCTTCTGGGAAAACTCGCCGATGATGGCCTCGGGCCTGCCGCAAGGCGAGGAGCTTGCGGTGCTCGAGCCGTTCCGCGACCGGCTGCCGCCCGAGATCTTCACCGAGCCGGCGTGGACGCCGCCGGTGCAGAAGCCCGAGCGCACCGACCGCGCCGCGATCCGACAGGCGTCGCGGCTGCTCGACGAGGCGGGCTGGAAGGTCGGCCCCGGCGGGCTCCGCGCCAACGGCAAGGGCGAGACGCTGAAGATCGAGATCCTCGACGACAACCCGACCTTCGAGCGCGTTCTGAACCCGTTCGTCGGCAACCTGCGCCAGATCGGCATCGACGCGAGCTATCGCATGGTCGACCCCGCGCAGATGCAGGAACGGCAGAAGAACTTCGACTACGACATCCTGCCGACCCGCCTCGTCATGTCGCTGAGCCCGTCGATCGAGCTGCGCTCGCTCTTCGGCTCGCAGAGCGCCAACGCGCCGGGCACCCTCAACCTCACCGGCGTCGCCGACCCGGTGGTCGACGCGCTGATCGAGAAGGTCATCGCCTCCACCACGCGCGCCGAGATGGAGGCGCGGGTGCGCGCGCTCGACCGCGTGCTGCGGCAGAAGCAGATCTGGGTGTCGAACTGGCACAAGCCGTCGTTCTGGGTCGCCTACTGGGACGTCTTCGGCATGCCGCCCGCGCCGCCGAGGTACGCCCGCGGCGACGCCTACTGGTGGTGGGACGCGGCCAAGGCCGACAGGCTCAAGGCCGCAGGCGCCTTGCGCTGATCGGGGAGCTGAGGGACCGATGGGCGCCTACATCCTCCGCCGGCTGATCCTGATGGTGCCGACGCTCTTCGGCATCCTGCTCGTCAACTTCCTGCTGGTGCAGTTCATGCCGGGCGGGCCGATCGAGCAGATTGTCGCGCAGTTGAACGACGACGCCTCGGCGACCAGCCGCATCGCCGGCGGCGGCTCGGAGACCGGCCCGGCGACGAGCGAATACCGCGGCGCGCAGGGGCTGCCGCCCGAGTTCATCGCCGAGCTCGAGAAGCAGTTCGGCTTCGACAAGCCGCCGCTGACCCGCTTCGGGCTGATGCTGAAGAACTACCTGACCTTCAACTTCGGCGAGAGCTATTTCCGCTCGATCTCGGTCGTCGACCTCGTGCGCGAGAAGATGCCGGTGTCGATCTCGCTCGGGCTCTGGTCGACGCTCATCGCCTACGTGATCTCGATCCCGCTCGGCATCGCCAAGGCGACGCGCGAGGGCTCGCGCTTCGACACGGTGACGAGCGGTGCGATCATCGTCGCCTATGCCATCCCCTCGTTCATCTCCGCGGTGCTGCTCCTCGTCCTCTTCGCCGGCGGCTCGTTCTGGCAGATCTTTCCGCTGCGCGGCCTGACCTCGGACAACTGGGCCGACCTGTCGCTCTGGGGCAAGCTCACCGACTACTTCTGGCACATCACGCTGCCGGTCGCCGCGCTGACGCTGTCGTCCTTTGCGACGATGACGCTGCTCACCAAGAACTCCTTCCTCGACGAGATCAAGAAGCAGTATGTCGTCACCGCCCGCGCCAAGGGCCTGACCGAGCGCCGGGTGCTCTACGGCCACGTGTTCCGCAACGCGATGCTCATCGTGATCGCCAGCTTCCCCGCGGTCTTCATCGCCGTCTTCTTCGGCGGCAGCCTCATCATCGAGACGATCTTCTCGCTGGATGGCCTCGGCCGGCTCGCCTACGAGAGCGCGCTGCAGCGCGATTACCCCGTGGTCTTCGGCACGCTCTACGTCTTCGGCCTGCTCGGCCTCGTCGTCGGGCTCCTGTCCGATCTCACCTACGTCTGGGTGGACCCGCGCATCGACTTCGAGACCCGCGAGACCTGATGCCACGTCTTAGCACACAGCACGGCGCCGCCGGACGGCTCTCCCCGACCGAAGCGGGGCTCTGCCCCGCGAGTCCCGGCCCGACAAGCGAACGCATGCGTTCGCCGGGCCGTTGCCCGGAGCGGGGGACCCGCGGAGGGCAAGGGGCGTCGTGTGTCGCCGACAGCACCAATCCGTTCGCGTCCGACCCGGCGGATGCGTGGAGCGCATCCGCCCTGGGGGGGTCGGATGCGGACGGATTTGTCACCCGCCAAATCCGTCAGCTGCCCCAGCGAGGTGCGGCGCCGGCATCGTCGGGAGGCAAGATTCGATGACCCTCTCCCCCCTCCAGCGCCGCCGCCTCGCGAACTTCCGCGCCAACCGCCGCGCGTTCTTCTCGTTCTGGATCTTTCTCGTCGTGTTCCTGGTGACGCTTTCGGCCGAGTTCGTCGCCAACGACCGGCCGCTTCTCGTGAGCTTCCAGGGCCAGCTGAAGCTGCCGGTCCTCACCTTCTACTCCGAAGCCGACTTCGGCGGCGAGTTCGAGACCGAGGCGGAATACACCGCCCCCGAGGTCGTCTGCCTGATCCGGACCGGCGGCATGGCGCCCTGCCTCGACGACCCCGACACCGCCATGGCCGAGCTTCGCGCCACGGGCACCGTCGGCGGCGAGCCGGTCGCGCATCCCGGCTGGATCATCTGGCCGCCGATCCCCTACAGCTACGACACCATCAACTACGGCGTCGCCACCGCGCCCTCGGCGCCGGACCGCGACCACTGGCTCGGCACCGACGACCAGACCCGCGACGTGCTGGCGCGCGTCATTTACGGCTTCCGCATCTCGGTGCTGTTCGCGCTCGTCGTCGCGGCGATCTCGAGCCTCATCGGCATCTTCGCCGGCGCCACCCAGGGGTTCTTCGGCGGCTGGGTCGATCTCCTCTTCCAGCGCATCGTCGAGATCTGGGGCAACATGCCGAGCCTCTACATCATCATCATCCTCTCGGCGATCTTCACGATGAACTTCTGGCTGCTGACGCTGCTCATCGCCTTCTTCTCGTGGACCTCGCTCGTCGGCGTCGTACGCGCCGAGTTCCTGCGCGCGCGGAACTTCGAGTACGTGCGCGCCGCCCGCAGCCTCGGCCTCGGCAACGCGCGGATCATGTTCCGCCACGTGCTGCCGAACGCCATGGTGGCGACGCTGACGCTGATGCCCTTCATCATCACCGGCGCCATCGGCGGCCTCGCCGCGCTCGACTTCCTCGGCCTCGGCCTGCCGCCCTCGTACCCTTCCCTTGGCGAGCTGGCGCTGCAGGGCAAGAACCGGCTGAACGCGCCTTGGCTCGGCTTCACCGCCTTCTTCACCTTCGCCTTCATGCTGTCGCTCCTCGTCTTCATCTTCGAGGGCGTCCGCGACGCCTTCGACCCGCGAAAGACCTTCCGGTGACCGATTTCGATCTCGCCCCGCATCTCGCCGGCGCCACGCTCGCGCTGCGACCGCTCGGCCCGGCCGACCGCGAGGCCCTGCGCATGGCGGCGAGCGACCCCGCGACCTGGGCCGGCCATCCGGCGAAGGAGCGCTGGCGGCCCGAGGTCTTCGATCCCTACTTCGACTTCCTGCTCGCTGCCGGCGGCACCCTCGCCGTCGTCGACCGGGCGAGCGGGCGCATCATCGGCACCTCGCGCTACTACACGCCACCCGACCGTCCGGACGGCATCGCCATCGGCTTCACCTTCCTTGACCGCGCGTTCTGGGGCGGGCGCACCAACTTCGAGCTGAAGCGCCTGATGCTCGGCCACGCCTTCGCAAGCTACCCCGAGGTCTGGTTCCACATCGACCCGACCAACCTGCGCTCGCAGATCGCCACCAGCCGCCTCGGCGCGGTGCACGTCGAGACGAAGGAAATCGACCTCACGGGGAAACCCGCGCTCTGGATGTGCTTCCGCCTCGATCGCGACGCCTGGGCGCGCGTGCTCGCGGAGCGCGGCGCGTGAAGGACATGGGCAAGTTCCCCCTGCCCGAGCCGCTCCTCGCCGTGCGCGACCTCGGCGTCGCCTTCCTGCAGGGCGGCCAGCGCACCGAGGCGGTGCGCGGCGTCAGCTTCGAGCTCTACCCGGGCGAGACGCTGGCCATCGTCGGCGAGTCGGGCTCGGGCAAGTCGGTCACCGCGCTCTCGACGGTGCGGCTCCTGCCCGACAACGCCGACATCACCGGCTCCATCCGCTACCGCGGCCGCGAGATGACGACAGCCACCGCGCGCGAGCTGCGCGGCGTGCGGGGCAACGACATCAGCTTCATCTTCCAGGAGCCGATGACGAGCCTCAACCCGCTCCACACCATCGCCCGGCAGATCGGCGAGAGCCTCGCGCTGCACCAGCGCCTCGCCGGCCCCGCGGCGCGGGCGCGGGTGCTCGAGCTTCTGACCCTCGTCGGCATCCGCGACCCCGAGAGCCGGCTCGACGCCTACCCGCACCAGCTCTCCGGCGGCCAGCGCCAGCGGGTGATGATCGCCATGGCGCTCGCCAACAAGCCTGACGTCCTCGTCGCCGACGAGCCGACCACCGCGCTCGACGTGACGATCCAGGCGCAGATCCTGCAGCTCCTCGTCGACGTGCAGAAGGCCGAGCGCATGGGGATGCTGTTCATCACCCACAACCTCGGTATCGTCCGCCGCATCGCCGACCGCGTCGCGGTGATGCAGGCCGGCCGCATCGTCGAGAGCGGCCCGACACGGGCGATCTTCGCCGCGCCGCAGCACCCCTACACCCGGATGCTGCTCGCCGCCGAGCCGAGCGGCACCCCCGGTCCGGTGCCCGAGGGCGCGCCCGAGATCCTGCGCACCCAAGGGCTCAAGGTCTGGTTCCCGATCCGCCGCGGCCTCCTGCGCCGCACCGCCGGCTTCGTGAAGGCGGTGAACGGCGCCGATCTCAGCCTCCGCGCCGGCGAGACCCTCGGCGTCGTCGGCGAGTCGGGCTCGGGCAAGACCACGCTCGGCCTCGCCGTCATGCGGCTCATCGCCTCCGAGGGGCGCATCGTCTTCCTCGGCCGCGACGTGCAGGGGTTCAAGAGCCGCGAGCTGCGCCCGCTGCGCCGCGAGATGCAGATGGTGTTCCAGGATCCCTACGGCTCGCTCAGCCCGCGCATGTCGGTCGAGCAGATCGTCGCCGAGGGCCTCGGCGTGCACCGGCTCGGCAACGAGGCCGGCCGCGTCGCCGCGATCCTCGCCGAGGTCGGGCTCGACCCCGCCACCGCGGGGCGCTACCCGCACGAGTTCTCCGGCGGCCAGCGCCAGCGCATCGCCATCGCCCGCGCGATGATCCTGCAGCCCAAGCTCGTGGTGCTTGACGAGCCGACCAGCGCCCTCGACATGACCGTGCAGGTACAGATCGTCGAGCTCCTGCGCCGCCTGCAGGCGCGCCACGACCTCGCCTACATCTTCATCAGCCACGACCTGCGCGTGGTGCGCGCGCTCGCGCACAAGCTCGTCGTCATGCAGAACGGCGACGTGGTCGAGGCGGGCGACGCGCGCGCGGTCTTCACCGCGCCGCGCACCGACTACACCCGCAAGCTCCTCGCCGCCGCCTTCGACCTCGAGCTCGCGGCGGAGTGACACCAAATTCGGTTGAACCGTTCAGATCAACCGACGATCGGGACAGGCGCCACGAACCTGCAAAAGCGAGGCACTGCCTCGCGCAGGTTCGTCGGCTGGAGCGCGCGAGCGCGGAAGCCGAGGGGGGTGCAGCTGCGCCCTTCGCTGGTAATCCGCGCGCGCCTGCCTGGCGGGCGCGTCTATCGCGCCTGCCGGGGGCAGGCAGGCGCGCGCGGATTTGTGTACCCCAAATCCGCGAAGTGAATGCGGCACCGTCGCGCACGCCGCCGAACGCCTTGACCCGAAGCGATCACCCGGAGCCAGTAAGAGGGGCCCAGCGCCCGACGGAGTCGGCGCGTGACAAATCCGTCCGCATTCGCCCCACCCGGGGCGGATGCGACAAGCGCATCCGCCGGGGCGAACACGGACGGATTGGCACCGCCGGCGGCACGTCACCCCCCTTGGCCTACGCCATGGGCTCCGGCCAACGGCCCGGAAAAACGCGCCACTGGCACGCTTCCCTGTCGGGCCGGGACCCGCGGGGCCGAAGGCCCCGCTCCGGTCGCTGGCAGAGACTCCCGCCGCGGCGCTCGCAAGGCGCCGGTGTACCGCAGCGTAGGCCCGACATCCACCGCCGGTCCTGGCGGGTTTTCGCGCGAGACCTTCAAGCCCCGACCGCCGCTCGTCCCCCTTGCGTCGCCGGTCGCGTCGTGGTGACCACGCGCGGTCAGGCCGGCTCGCGAGACGCCGGCCGTCTGCCTTCGGAGACTTCCCCATGCTGCTCGGATTCGGCCTGCTCTACGTCGGAGCGGTGCTCTTCCTCAACGGCCTCTGGCTGCACGGCAAGATCGACGACCGCGAGATCGTGGTCATCAACGTCGTCACCGGCCTCGCCACGCTCGCCGTGGTGATCCACTCGGCGTTCGGCCCCGAGGCGGACGCAGCGTCGGTGCGCTCCGCCGCGCAGACGCTGCTCTTCTCGACCACCTACCTCTGGGTCGCCTACAATCGCCTCGCTCCGGTCGACGGCCGCGGGCTCGGCTGGTTCAGCCTCTTCGTCGCCATCACCGCGGTGCCGATCGCGCTCACCGGCTTCGCGACGATGCGGACCGCGCTCGACCTCTGGCTGGCGATCGACTGGGCGGTCTGGGCCGTGCTCTGGTTCTTTTACTTCCTGCTGCTCGCGCTCAGGAAGCCGATCCTCGCCGCCACCGCCAACCTCACCCTCTTCGCTGGCATCGCCACCGGCTGGATCCCGGGCTACCTGATCCTCGAGGGCTGGCTCTGAGCCCGGCGCGTCCGAACGGTTGACGCGCTCCCCCTGCGGATGCGACCGTCGCGACCCGCGATCCCCTCGCACCCCGAAGCTTCCAGGAGCCTTGCGCCGATGAAGCCCAGCCTCGCAGCCCTCCTCGCCGCCGCCGTCCTCGCCGCCTCGGCGCTCGCCGTTCCGGTGCGCGCGGACGACGCCGCCTGCAAGACGATCCGCCTGTCCGATCCGGGCTGGAGCGACATCACCTCGACCAACGCGCTCGCCAGCACCGTGCTGACCGCGCTCGGCTACGCGCCACAGGTGAAGTCGCTGTCGGTGCCGATCGGCTACGAGGCGCTGAAGAGCGGCGATCTCGACGTGTTCCTCGGCAACTGGATGCCGGCGCAGCAGCACTTCCGCGACGACCTCGACAAGGCCAAGGCCGCCGTCGTCCTCGGCCGCAACCTCGAGGGCGCCAAGTTCACACTGGCGGTGCCAAGCTACGTCGCCGATGCGGGCGTCAAGGACTTCAAGGATCTCGCGCCCAATGCCGACAAGTTCGGCAGCAAGATCTACGGCATCGAGAGCGGCGCGCCGGCGAACCAGAACCTGCAGAAGATGATCGGCGCCAACGACTTCGGCCTCAGCGACTGGAAGGTCGTCGAGTCGGGCGAGCAGGCGATGCTGGCGCAGGTGAAGCGCGCCGAGAAGGGCAAGGACTGGATCGTCTTCCTCGCCTGGGCGCCGCACCCGATGAACACGAACTTCGACCTCACCTATCTCTCGGGCGGCGACGCCTACTTCGGGCCGAACTACGGCGGCGCCGAGGTCTACACCCTCGCCCGCACCGGCTGGCCCGAAGCCTGCCCGAACGCCGCGACCTTCTTCAAGAACCTCGTCTTCACCGTCGAGATGGAGAACGAGATGATGGACATGGTCGCGAACGGCGATGCCAACGCGGCGGCGAAGACCTGGCTCAAGGCCCACCCGGGCACCGTCGATCCCTGGCTCGCCGGCGTCACCACGATCGACGGCCAGCCCGGCCTGCCGGCGGTCAAGACCGCGCTCGGCCTCTGACCCCCCACGCGCCCCGCGCGATGGCCCGACCGAACATCCTGATCCTCATGGTCGACCAGCTCGCGGGGACGCTGTTCCCCGACGGACCGGCCGACTTCCTGCACGTGCCGCACCTGCGCGCGCTCGCCGCGCGCTCGATGCGCTTCGCCAACGCCTACTGCGCGAGCCCGCTCTGCGCGCCGTCGCGCGCCTCGATCATGACCGGGGCGCTGCCGAGCCGGACGCAGGTCTACGACAACGCCGCGCTCTTCGCCGCCGACATCCCGACCTTCGCGCATCACCTGCGCCGCGCCGGCTATGCCACCACGCTCGTCGGCAAGATGCACTTCATCGGCCCCGACCAGCTGCACGGCTTCGAGGAGCGGCTGACCACCGACATCTACCCGGCCGACTTCGGCTGGACGCCGGACTACGACCACCCCGACCAGCGCATCGACTGGTGGTATCACAACCTCGGCTCGGTGACCGGCGCAGGAGTCGCCGAGATCACCAACCAGCTCGAGTACGACGACGACGTCACCCACCTGACCTGCGCCCGGCTCCACGACCTCGCCCGGCGCACCGACCCGCGGCCCTGGTGCCTGACCGCGAGCTTCACCCATCCGCACGATCCCTACGTGGCGCGCCAACGCTTCTGGGATCTCTACGCCGACTGCCCCGCGCTCGATCCCGCGGTGCCGCCCATCGCCTACGATGCGCTCGACCCGCACTCGCGCCGGCTGCTCGAGGCTTGCGACTTCCGCGCCTTCGACATCCGCTTGGAGGACGTGCGCCGCGCCCGCCGCGGCTATTTCGCCAGCATCTCCTACATCGACGCCGAGATCGGCCGCATCCTCGGCGTGCTCGAGCGCTGCGGCTTCGCCGAGGACACGGTGATCGCCTTCGTCTCCGACCACGGCGACATGCTTGGCGAGCGCGGCCTGTGGTTCAAGATGAGCTTCCTCGAGGGCTCGGCGCGGGTGCCGCTGATGCTCGCCGGCCCGCAGGTTGCGCCCGGCCTCGTGACCCGCCCGGTCTCGACCCTCGATCTCGCGCCGACCCTGACCGAGTTCGCCGGCATCCCCGCTGCCGACGTCGCGCCCTGGGTCGACGGCGAGAGCCTCGCCGCGGGCGGCGCCGGGCGCGGCCCGGTGCCGATGGAATACGCCGCCGAGGGCTCGCAAAGCCCGATGGTCGCCCTTCGCGACGGCCGCTTCAAGCTGATCCTCGCCGACGGCGACCCGCCGCTTCTCTACGATCTCGACGCCGATCCGCACGAGCTTGAGAACCTCGCGGCCGACCCGGCCCACACCGCGACGCTGGCGCGCCTCACCGCCGCTGCCGGCGCCCGCTGGGATCTCGCCCGCCTTGACGCCGAGGTCCGCGCCAGCCAGGCCCGCCGCCGCCTGGTCTACGAGGCGCTGCGGCAAGGCGCCTACACCCCCTGGGACTACCAGCCGCTGCTGCCCGCTTCGGAGCGCTACATGCGCAACCACATGAACCTCGACGTCCTCGAGGCCTCGAAACGGTATCCGCCGGCGTGATGGAGCGACGGTGCCGTCCTTGACGGATTTGGCGTTGACAAACCCGTCCGTATCCGCCGCGGGGCTCACCGTCGGAAATAGTACCCCGCCAGCGCCACGCCGATGACGATCACGAAGCCGCGCAGCGCCGGTTGTGGCACGCGCCGCGCGACGTAGATGCCGAAGTAGCCGCCGAGCCCCACTGCCGGGATCATCACGAAGGCGGCCGGCCAGGCGATCAGGCCGCCCGAGACGAAGACGAGAATCGCGATCGTCGCGATCACGATCGACAGGAGGTTCTTCAGCGCGTTCAGCCGGTGATAGTCGCCGGGCTCGGTCAGGCCAAGCGTCGCCAGCATCATCACCCCCATGCCGGCGCCGAAGAAGCCGCCGTAGACCGCGGTCAGGAACTGCACCACCGCGCCCGGCGCCCGCCCGAGCACCGTGGCCGGCGCGCCCTGCGCCCGCTTCGGCCGGAGCCACGGCCCGGCCGCGAAGAGCGCCGTGGCGCCGAGCAAGAGCCACGGCACCAGCGCCCGGAACTCGGCGTTGTCGAGCGCGAGCAGGATCAGCGCGCCGGCGAGCGCGCCGACCGCCGACAACGCCGCCAGTCCAAGCGCGGTGCGCAACGTCTCGCCGAGCTCGTCCCGGTAGGCGAGCGTCGAGGTGACGTAGCCCGGCAGCTGCGTGATCGAGGAGGTCGCGTTCGCCATGACCGGCGCCACCCCGAACAGGCTCAGCGCCGCGAAGGTGATGAAGGTGCCGCCGCCGGCGACGGCGTTGATCGCCCCCGAGCAGAAGCCCGCGACGAAGAGCAGCGCGATGGAGGCGATCGTCACGGGGCGATACTCCTGCGGGAAGTGGACCGGGCAGGCTCAGCGGCCCTTGAACAGGCTCCCGAGGATGCCGCGCACCAGCGCCTGACCCTGGCGGGTGCCGAGCTGCTTCACCGCGACCCGCGCCAGCTCGGCGCCGAGCGACGGCTGCGCCCGGCCGGCGGGCGCCCGCGCCGGCTCGTAGCGCCGCGCCTGCTTGAGCTCCGCCTCGCGCGCGCTCGCTTCTTTCAGCATCGCGTCGGCCATCGCCGCTTCCTTCGCGGCCTTGTCGGCGCGCGCCGACAGGATCTCCTGCGCCGACTCGCGGTTCACCGCCGCCTCGTACTTGCCGGCAATCGGCGACGCGGCGATCGCCGCCGCCCGCTCGGCTGCGGTGATCGCGCCCATGCGCGCCTCGGGCGGCCGGATCAGCGTGCGGCTGACCATCGCCGGCACGCCCTTGGCCTCGAGCAGCGACACCACCGCCTCGCCGGTGCCGACCTCGCGGATCGCGGTCTCGGTGTCGAACTCGGGGTTCGGCCGGAACGTCTCGGCCGCCTGCTTCAGCGCCTTGGCGTCGCGCGGCGTGAAGGCGCGCAGCGCGTGCTGGATGCGGTTGCCGAGCTGCGCCAGCACGTCCGAAGGCACGTCGTCGGGGTTCTGGGTGCAGAAGTAGACGCCCACCCCCTTCGAGCGGATCAGCCGCACCACCTGCACCACCTTGTCCACCAGCGCCTTCGGCGCCTCGTCGAACAGGAGATGCGCCTCGTCGAAGAAGAACACGAGCACCGGCTTCTCCGGATCGCCGACCTCGGGCAGCTGCTCGAAAAGCTCCGACAAGAGCCACAGCAGGAACATCGCGTAGAGCCGCGGCGACTGCATGAGCCGGTCCGACATCAGCACGTTGATCCGCCCCATACCGCCGTCGGTCGCGATGAGATCGGAGAGCTCAAGCGCCGGCTCGCCGAGGAAATCCGCCGCCCCCTGGTTCTCGAGCACGAGAAGCGCTCGCTGGATCGCGCCGAGCGAGGCGGCGGCGATGTTGCCGTAGGTCTTGCCGACCTCGGCCGCATTCTCGCCGAGCCAGACCAGCATCGCCTGCAGGTCCTTGAGGTCGAGGAGCGCGAGCCCCTGGTCGTCGGCCACGCGGAAGACGATGTTGAGCACCCCCTCCTGCGCCTCGGTCAGCTCCATCATCCGCGCCAGCAGTAACGGCCCCATGTCGGTCACGGTGGTGCGGACCGGGTGGCCCGCCTTGCCGAACAGATCCCAGAACACCACCGGAAACTGCCGATAGGCGAAGTCGGTCATGCCGATCGTGGCCGCGCGCTTCCTCAGCGACTCGTCGGCCTTGCCGGCCGGGTCGCCGGGCTGGCAGAGGCCGGAGATGTCGCCCTTCACGTCCTGGATCACCACCGGCACCCCGGCCGCCGACAGCCCCTCGGCGAGAATCTGCAGGGTGATCGTCTTGCCGGTGCCGGTGGCGCCGGTGACGAGACCGTGACGGTTCGCATAGTGCAGCAGGAGCGTGCGGGCCTCGGCATAGTCCTTGCCGCCGCCGCCGACGAGAATTCCGTCGTCCGCCATTCCGTCCCCGCCCCTTATTCCGTTGGGTTTCAAATGGGATATTAAGCCTTGTCCTGCAGAGTGCAATCGGCGTCCCGGGCCGGTTGCCGGCGGCGTCATGCGTCTTCCTCGCTGGTGTGACTTGCCGCGGAGCCCTGGCTCCGCGGTTTTTTGCATTTTGCACTTTTCATGTTTACACGAGGGACTTGCAGCGCTTGCTTGACGCTCTTTCTCATCCAGCGTAGCGTCCGCGCATAACGTTCGGCCAGTCCGACAGGGAAACCGCGCAAGCGGGGGAAAGGGCGCCTTTGCGGGTGCCCTTTTCACTTTGCCCGCAGGTCGCGCGGGCCCCGCCCCTCCACCGTTGACAGCCGCGCCGGGGAATGACAATCCCCGCGAAATCCATCAGAAGGATGCGAGCAGCCGATGCGACCGTTCCGCCACAGCCTGATTCCGGCCGCCCTCGGCCTGGCCCTCACCGTGCCCGCCTTCGCCCAGGACGCAGCCGCGCCGGCGCCGGCGGCCCCGGCGGCTCCGGCGACGGACGCTGCCCCCGCGGC
>JBDHSS010000026.1:0-17535 GCA_039808205.1 Paracoccaceae bacterium
GTGCGGCCGATCGGCGACTGGTCGATGTCGATCACCTTGTCCAGGTGCTCGAGCCCCTCCACCGCCTCGGCCGGCGCTGGGGTCTGCCGCGCGCCGTTGAGCCGCATGGAGGCGGTCTTGTAGAGCGTCTCGATCGTCAGCGTCGACTTGCCGCCGCCGGAGACGCCGGTGACGCAGGTGAAGGTGCCGAGCGGGAACTCCGCGGTGACGCCCTGCAGGTTGTTGCCGGTCGCATTCACCACCTTGAGCTTCCTGCCGCTGCCCGCGCGGCGGTGCGCCGGGATCTCGATCCGGCGCTCGCCGGTCAGGTACTGGCCGGTGATCGATTCCGGGTTGGCGGCGATCTCGTCCGGCGTGCCCTCGGCGATGATCCGGCCGCCGTGCACGCCGGCGCCGGGGCCGATGTCGACGACGTGGTCGGCCTCGCGGATCGCCTCCTCGTCGTGCTCGACGACGATCACCGTGTTGCCGGCGTCGCGCAGGTTCTTCAGCGTGGTCAGGAGCCGGTCGTTGTCGCGCTGGTGCAGCCCGATCGACGGCTCGTCGAGCACGTAGAGGACGCCGGTCAGGCCGCTGCCGATCTGGCTGGCCAGCCGGATGCGCTGGCTCTCGCCGCCCGACAGCGTGCCGGCGTTGCGCGCCAGCGTCAGGTAGTCGAGCCCGACGTTGACGAGGAACCCGAGCCGCTCGCGGATCTCCTTGAGGATCGCCCGCGCGATCTCGTTCCTCTGCGCGCTCAGCGCCGCCGGCGCCGCCTCGATCCAGGCCAGCGCCTCGCGGATCGAGAGGCGCACCACCTCGCCGACGTGATTGCCGGCGATCCTCACCGCCAGCGCCTCGGGCTTCAGCCGGTAGCCGTGGCAGGTGCCGCACGGGCGGTTGTTCTGATAGCGCTCCATCTCCTCGCGCGACCAGGCCGAGTCGGTCTCCTTGTAGCGGCGCTCGAGGTTGGGGATGACGCCCTCGAACGGCCGCTCGATCTCGTAGACCCGGCCGCCCTCGTCGTAGCGGAAGCGGATCTTCTCGCCGTTCGAGCCGTAGAGCAGCACCGCCTTCGCCGCGTCGGGCAGGTCGCGCCAGCGCTTGTTGCGGTCGAAGCCGTAGTGCTTCGACAGCGCCTCGATCGTCTGCTTGTAGTAGGGCGACGATCCCTTGGCCCAGGGCGCGATGGCGCCCCGCATCAACGGCAGGCTCTCGTCGGGCACGATGAGCCGCGGGTCGAAGAACAGCTCGACGCCGAGGCCGTCGCAGGCCGGGCAGGCGCCGAACGGCGCGTTGAACGAGAACAGCCGGGGCTCGATCTCGGGGATTGTGAAGCCCGAGACCGGACAGGCGAAGCGCTCGGAGAAGGTGATGCGCTCGGGCTCCTCCGGCAATTCCTCGCCGGCGGCGGGCGCGAGCTCGAGGATGGCGATGCCGTCGGCGAGGTCGAGCGCGGTGCGCAGGCTGTCGGCGAGGCGCGTCTCCAGCCCCTCGCGCACGATGATGCGGTCGACGACGACGTCGATGTTGTGGCGGAACTTCTTGTCGAGCTCGGGCGGCGCGTCGAGGTCGTGAAACGCGCCGTTCACCTTGACCCGCTGGAAGCCCTTCTTCAGCAGCTCGGCGAACTCCTTTCGGTACTCGCCCTTGCGGTCGCGCACGATCGGCGCCAGCAGGTAGGCGCGCGTGCCCTCGGGCAGCGCCATGGTGATGTCGACCATCTGGCTCACCTGCTGCGCCTCGATCGGCAGGCCGGTGGCGGGCGAGTACGGCGTGCCGACGCGCGCGAACAGCAGCCGCAGGTAGTCGTAGATCTCGGTGACGGTGCCGACGGTGGAGCGCGGGTTCCTCGAGGTGGTCTTCTGCTCGATCGAGATCGCGGGCGAGAGGCCGGAGATGTGGTCGACGTCCGGCTTCTGCATCATGTCGAGGAACTGCCGGGCATAGGCCGACAGGCTCTCCACGTATCGCCGCTGGCCCTCGGCATAGATCGTGTCGAAGGCGAGCGAGGACTTGCCGGAGCCGGAGAGGCCGGTGATCACCACGAGCTTGTCGCGCGGCAGGTCGATGTCGATCGACTTCAGGTTATGCTCGCGCGCACCGCGGATCTCGATGAACTTCTGCTCCGGCATGTCCCGCTCCTGGTGAAGCGCTCTACATAGTCGCTCGGCGCGCGGATGCGAGTCGCGAGTTGAGAACAAAACGCGATCCGACGCAAGATCGGGTGAGGCCGGCGCCGGGCGCGGCCGCGCGCGCCGGCTTGCACGCGCCGGCGCTGGCGGCTATAGGAGGGCAGGCGCGGGTATGGTGTAGTGGTAGCGCCTCAGCTTCCCAAGCTGATAGTGCGGGTTCGATTCCCGCTACCCGCTCCAGCCTCTCCGATCTCAGGCCGCCTCGGCCGGCAGAAACCGGCCGTAGAAGGTCGCGCCGGTCGCGGCCAGCTCGCGCAGGAGCGCGGGTGGCGCGAAGCGGGCGCCGTGCCGGACGGCGAGCGCGTCGGCGATCTCGACGGCTTTCGCGGCGCCGAGGATGTCGAGCCAGGAGAACGGGCCGCCCGACCACGGCATGAAACCCCAGCCGAGGATCGCGCCGACGTCGCCCTCGCGGATGTCGGTCAGCACGCCGTCCTCGAGCGCGCGAACCGCCTCGAGCGCCTGCACCATCGCGAGGCGGTGCTGCACCTCGGCGAGCTCGGGCTGCTCGGCGGCCACCGGCCAGCGATCGGCGAGGCCTTCCCAGAGCCCCTGCCGCTTGCCCTTGTCGTCGTAGGCGTAGAAGCCCGCCTTCGCCTTGCGCCCGAGCCGGCCGAGGTCGGCGAGCGCGAAGAGCACCGCGTCGCCCTTGGTCTCGGGATAGGCGTCGCCCATCGCCGCCTTGGTCGCCTTGGCGATCTTCACGCCGAGGTCGATCGAGGTCTCGTCGATCAGCTGCAGCGGCCCGAGCGGGAAGCCGAGCTGCTTGGCCGCGTTCTCGACCAGCGCCGGCCGGACGCCCTCGGCCACCATGCTCAGGCCCTCGTTCATGTAGGGGATGATGCAGCGGTTGGCGTAGAAGAAGCGCGCGTCGTTGACGACGATCGGGGTCTTCCTGATCTGCCGCACGAAGTCGAGCGCCTTGGCGACGGCGCGGTCGCCGGTCTCGCGGCCGCGGATGATCTCGACGAGCGCCATCCGCTCGACCGGCGAGAAGAAGTGGATGCCGATGAACTGTGACGGGTTCCGGCTCGCCTCCGCGAGGCTCGCGATCGGCAGCGTCGAGGTGTTGGTCGCGAAGATCGCGTCGGCAGGCAGCGCGGTCTCGGCGCGGCGCGTCGCCTCGGCCTTGACCGCCGGATCCTCGAAGACCGCCTCGACGACGAGGTCACAGCCGGCCAGGGCGGCATAGTCGGGCGTTGCGGTGATCCGCGCCAGCGCCGCCTCGCGCGCCTCGGGCGTGGTGCGGCGCTTCTTCACACCGTCGTCGAACCAGGCCGTCGCATGCGCCTTGCCGCGATCGGCCGCCGCCTGGTCGCGGTCGATCATCACCACCTCGATGCCGGCCGCGGCGGCGACGGTGGCGATGCCGGCGCCCATCATCCCGGCGCCGAGCACGCCGAGCTTCCGCACGCTCTCGTCGGGCAGGGCCGGTCGCACGGCGCCCTTCTCCAGCGCCTGCTTGTTGAGGAACAGCGACCGGATCATCGCGCCCGACGACGGGTTGGTCATCACGCGGGTGAACCAGCGCGCCTCGATCCGGAGCGCGGTGTCGAAGTCGACGAGCGCGCCCTCGTAGATCGCCGACAGCATCGCCTTGGCGGCGGGATAGGCGCCCTGCGTGCGCCCGAGCACCATGGCGTTGGCGCCGACGAAGGTCATGAACCCGGCCGGCTGATACGGACCGCCGCCCGGCAGCCTGAAGCCCTTGGCATCCCACGGCTTCACGAGGTCGGCGTCGGTCGCGCCCTTCACCCAGGCCTTCGCCGCCGCGACGAGCTTGCCCGCCGGCACCACCTCGTCGACGAGGCCCATCGCCTTCGCCGCGGCGGGCGCCAGCATCTTGCCCTCGAGCAGCACCGGCGCCGCCGCCATCACGCCGACCATCCGCACCAGCCGCGTCGTGCCGCCCGAGCCGGGGAAAAGGCCGATGAGGATCTCGGGCAGGCCGATCTTCGCCTTCGGGTTGTCGGCGACGAAGCGCCGGTGGCAGGCGAGGCCGATCTCGGTGCCGATGCCGGCACTCGTCCCGGGCGAGGCCCAGGCGATCGGCTTGCCGCCCTTCAGCGTCTTGGGGTCCATGCCGGCGCGCTCGATCCGTCGCAGCAGGTGGTGCAGCGCCATCACCCCCTCGAAGAGCCCGCGCGCCGGATCGGCGCCGGCCTTCTCCTTCATCTGCGCCAGCACCTCGAGGTCCATGCCGCCGGCGAAGTCGGGCTTGGCGCTGGTGAGGACGATGCCCTTCACCGCCGGATCGGCGAGCGCTGCGGTCAGCGCGGCATCGAACTCGGCGATGCCGTCGTCGGTCAGCACGTTCATCGACCGCCCGGGCAGGTCCCAGGTGATCGTGGCGATGCCGTCGGCGTCGATCTCGGTGGTGAAGATGGGCATTCGTCAGGCCTCCTTGACCAGGCTGCCGTCGCGCCGGCTGTACCACGCGCGATCGGGCTCGACGTGGGCGACGAGGTCCACGTCGGAATAGTGGCAGACGTCGCGCAAGCTGACGTCCGCGGCGACGAGAAAGCGTGCCGGTGCCGCGCCGTCGTTCCTGAGGTGATGGCCGTCGGCGCGCCCGGCCGGAAAGGCGGCGCAGTCGCCGGCGCGCATCGGCACGGCACCGGCGTCCTCGACGAGCACGAGCTCGCCTTCGACCATCAGCACGAACTCGTCCTCGCGCTCGTGCCAGTGCCGGAGCGCGCTGATGCCGCCCGGTGCGATGGTCACGAGGTTGACCGCGAGCCGGGTCAGCCCGGCCGCGGCGCCGAGCCGCTGCCAGCTGCGCCCGGCCATCGCCGCCGCCCAGGGCGCGGGGTAGTCGGTGCGGCTGATCTCCGGCACCGCGGCCACGTCGATGACGGCGCTCGGCACGTCGGGCACGCCGTCGTCGACCCGCGGCACCGAGGCGTCCGGCCGGTCGAGGATGCTGCCGTCGCGCCGCATCACCCGCCGCGCGCCGTCCTTCCAGCCGCTGATCCGGTCGCGGCCGGAGTAGGTGCACACGTCCTCGCGCATCCGGTTGCCGAGGATGAGAAAGGTTGCGTTCGCCGCCGAGCGGTTGACGAGGTGGTGCCCGTTCGGCCGCCCGCCGGGAAACCCCGCCGCGGCCCTCGGCCCGAGCACCGTCTCGCCGGTGTCCTCGACCAGCACCAGCCGCCCGGAGAGCACCAGCGCGAACTCGTCCTCGTGGCTGTGCCAGTGCCGCATCGACGACGCCGACCCCGGTGGCAGCGTCTCGACGCGCGCGCCAAAGTGCGTGAGCCCGCCGATCTCGCCCGCCGCCACCGAGGCGAACGGCCCGGGATCCTCCTCGGGCGGCGCGTAGCCGGTCGCGTCCTTGAATTCCGGGTCGGGCAGGGCGAGCTTCGGCATTCCGCTATGGTCCTCAGCCGCCCGAGATCTGGTCGGGAAGGATCGTCGTCTCGTCGGTGATTGCCGAGCGCAGCTGGCCGGGGGTCAGTTTCGCCCCGGTGAGGTCGGTGCCGCGCAGGATCCCACGATCGAGGATCGCGCCGGTGAAGTCGGCATGACGGGCGGAAGCGTTCGTCAGGTCCGCGCCCGTCAGGTTCGCGCGCCGCAGGTTCGCGTGATCGAGGACAGTGCGCCGGATGAAGGCGCCGCGGAGATCGAGGGGCTTGTCGCCGAGATCGAGCGGCCTGGCGGCGTGGCGGTTCATGCGGTCATGTCCTCGGAGCCGGGGGAAGGATCATCGACATGATAGCACGAACGTCCGCCGGGGGTTCCTCGTCCTGATGGTTCACCTGCGCGAGATAGCGCGTCAGCAGGTCGACGGTCGGGCGCGCGAGGTCCGGGTGGGCCTCGACGACCTCCCTGAGCGTGTAGATCGCGCCGAGACGAACGTGCATCTTGTCGTTGTCGAGGTTTGCCACTGCGTTGCCGAATATCTCCGCGACGTGCTCGCGCCGTGACTGCCGGAATTGATCGCGTGCGCGCGGGACTGCCGGTCGGCGGCCACCGCGCGCCATATAGCAATGATGCCCCCGCCGATACCAGCCGCCACCAACGCGTAGTTTCGGACGATCTCGCTCAGCTCGACGGGCGTCACGACTGTCTAGACGCGTTCGATGATCGTCGCCGCGCCCATGCCGCTCGCCACGCAGAGCGTCGCGAGCGCGGTGCACTTGCCGGTGCGCTCGAGCTCGTCGAGGGCCGTGCCGAGGATCATCGCGCCGGTGGCGCCGAGTGGGTGGCCGAGCGCGATGGCGCCGCCGTTCACGTTCACCTTGTCCGGATCGGCGCCGAACGCCTGCAGGAAGCGCAGCACCACCGCGGAGAACGCCTCGTTGACCTCGAAGAGGTCGATGTCGCCGATCGCCATCCCGGCGGCCGCCAGCGCCTTCTCGGTCGCCGGCACCGGCCCGGTCAGCATGATCGTCGGATCGGTGCCGACCTTGGCCGTCGCGCGCACCCGCGCCCGCGGCTTCAGGCCGTGCCGCTCGCCGAAGGCCTTCGAGCCGATCAGGACGGCCGCCGCGCCGTCGACGATGCCCGACGAGTTGCCGGCGTGGTGCACGTGCTCGATGCGCTCGAGGTGCGGATACTTGAGGAGCGCCACCGCGTCGAAGCCGGGCATCGCCTCGCCGATGTCCTTGAATGCGGGCTTGAGCGCGCCGAGCGACTGCATGTCGGTCCCCGGCCGCAGATGCTCGTCGCGGTCGAGCAGCACGAGGCCGTTGACGTCGGTGACTGGCACCACCGACCGTGCGAACCGCCCCTCGTCCCAGGCCCGCGCCGCGCGCTTCTGGCTCTCGACCGCATAGGCGTCGACGTCATCGCGCGAGAAGCCGTGCTCGGTGGCGATGATGTCGGCGCTGATGCCCTGCGGCACGAAGTAGCTCTTCATCGCCAGCGACGGGTCGACCGCGATCGCCGCGCCGTCCGACCCCATCGCCACCCGGCTCATCATCTCGACGCCGCCGGCGATGTAGCCCTCGCCGGCGCCGGCGCGCACCTGATTGGCCGCGAGGTTCACCGCCTCGAGCCCGCTGGCGCAGAAGCGGTTGATCGCGAGCCCCGGCACCCGCTCCGGCAGATCCGACGCCAGCACCGCCGAGCGCGCGAGGCAGCCGCCCTGCTCGCCGACCTGGGTGACGTTGCCCCAGATCACGTCGTCGATGGCGTCCGCCGCCCCGCCGGTGCGGGCGCGGAGCGCGTTCAAGGTCAGCGCAGACAGGCGCAGCGAGGTCACCTCGTGCAGCGACCCGTCGCTGCGCCCCTTGCCGCGCGGGGTGCGGATCGCATCGTAGATGTAGGCGTCGGTCATGATCTCTCCCCGTCAGCCCCGAGCGGGGGCTGTCCCATCCTCGAGCGGCAAGGGCCCGCCTCGTGCGCGCCCGCCCGGTCGTCTCTCTCCCCCGCCTGCCGCCGCCCCGCGGCAATCACGACAGCGCGCCCGGCGGCAGCGGGTGGCCGGGCATCATGTCGTAGGGATGCTTCCAGCCGGGCAGGGCCGAGATCGCCCGCCGCCAGCGGTCGACGTTCGGGAACGTGCCGAGGTCGTGGACGAACTCGTGGTCGAAGTAGAGGAAGCCGACGCACGACAGGTCGGCCGTGGTGATGTGGTCGGCGGCGATCCAGTCGCGTCCGAAGAGATGCCGGTCGAGGATGGCGAGCGCCTGCGCCGAGCGCTTGTGCAGGAAGTCGATCACCGCCGGCTCGCGCTGGTCGTCGGTCACGAACTTGGTGAGGAACCGCAGCGTCTCGATGTAGGAGGTGAGCCGGTGGTTGTCCCAGAGGACCCAGCGCAGCACCTCGCGCCGCTCCTCGCTCGACTTCGGCGCGAAGTCCTGGAACCGCTCGGATAGGTAGTCGAGGATCACGCCCGACTGGCTGAGCCGCAGCTCGCCGTGCTCGAGCACCGGCACCTCGCCCATGGCGTTCAGCCGCTCGCGGAACTCGGGCGCGCGGGTCTCGCCGTTGAAGAAGTCGACGAAAACCGGCTCCCAGTCGGCGTTGTTCAGCGCCAGCATCAGCGCCGCCTTGTAGGCGTTGCCGGATTGCGCGAAGCAATAGAGACGGTATTCCGCCATCGGTCCCCTCCTCAGAACGCCTCCGCCGGCAGCGCCATCACCGGGGCGGCCCCGGTCCGGATGCGGGCGAGGTGCAGCGCCGTCGCCGGCAGCACCCGGCTCATGTAGTAGCGCCCGGTGGCGAGCTTCGCACGATGGAACTCGGTGTCGCCGGCGATCGCCGCAGCAGCCATGCGCACCCACATGAAGCCGAGGCAGACGTGGCCGAAGAGGTGCAGGAAGTCGGTCGACCCGGCGAGCGCTGCGTCGGGGTTGCGCGCGTTCTGCAGGAAGAACTCGGCCGCCGCCTGCAGATCCTTCGAGGCAGCCTTCAGGGGATCGAGGAAGTCCGCCGTCAGGCGCGCGTCGCCCTCGTGCTCCTTGAGCAGCCCGCGCACCAGCCCGAAGAACGCGATCATGTGCTTGCCGCCGTCCTGGCCGAGCTTGCGCCCGACGAGATCGAGCGCCTGCACGCCGTTGGCCCCCTCGTAGATCATCGCGATGCGCGCATCGCGCACGAACTGGCCGACGCCGGTCTCCTCGATGTAGCCGTGCCCGCCGAAGATCTGCTGCGCCAGCACCGCGCTCTCGAAGCCCTTGTCGGTCAGGAAGCCCTTGAGGACCGGCGTCAGCAGCGACACGAGACCGCCGGCGACCGCGTCGCCGCCGCGCGCGTGCGCATCGATGAGCGTCGTCGTCCAGAGCATGAAGGCGCGGGCGCCCTCGACGAACGCGCGCTGCTCCATGAGCATCCGCCGCACGTCGGGGTGGACGACGATCGGGTCCGCCGGGCCGTCGGGATTGGCCGCGCCGGTCACGGCGCGGCCCTGCAGCCGCTCGCGCGCGTAGGCCGCGGCAAGCTGGTAGGCACCCGCGGCCTGCGAGAGCCCCTGCATGCCGACCTCGGCGCGCGCCTCGTTCATCATGGTGAACATCGCCTTGAGCCCGCCGTGCGGCGGCCCGAGCAGCTCGCCCTCGGCGCCGTCGTAGTTCATCACGCAGGTGGCGTTGCCGTGGATGCCCATCTTCTCCTCGATCTTGCCGACCGAGACCGCGTTCCGGGCCCCGAGCGTGCCGTCGGCGTTGACGAGGAACTTCGGCACGATGAAGAGCGAGATGCCCTTCACGCCCGCCGGCGCGTCCGGCAGCCGCGCCAGCACCAGATGGACCACGTTCTCCGCGAGGTCGTGGTCGCCGGCGGAGATGAAGATCTTCTGTCCGGTCAGCTGGAACCGTCCGTCGCCCGCGGGCACCGCGCGGGTGCGCAGCATCCCGAGGTCGGTGCCGGCCTGCGGCTCGGTCAGGTTCATCGTGCCGGTCCAGGCGCAGCTCACGAGCTTCGGCAGCCAGGCGAGCTTCTGCGCGTCGGTGCCATGGGCGTGGATCGCCGAATAGGCGCCGTGCGTGAGGCCGGTATACATCGCGAACGCCATGTTCGCCGCCGACTGGAACTCGCCCGCCGCCGCGTGCAGCACCGAGGGCATGCCGAGGCCGCCGTATTCGGGATCGCAGTCGATCCCGGTCCAGCCGCCGTCGCGCAGGAGCTCGAACGCGGCGCGAAAGCCGCTCGGCGTGCGCACCACGCCGTTCTCCAGTCGGCAGCCCTCGCGGTCGCCGACGGCGTTCAAGGGCGCCAGCACGTCCGAGGCGATCCGGCCGACCTCCTCGAGCACCGCGCCGGTCGTCGCCCGGTCGAGCTCGGCATAGCCGGGGATGTCCTGGCTCTGCACGGCGAGCACGTCGTGCAGCAGAAACTCGACGTCGCGGAGCGGGGGGGTGTAGGCAGCCATGACTCTCCCTCGGGGACTACTCGGCCGCCGCGGCGCGGCCGTCCTTCAGCGTCGAGCGCACCGCGGCGAGTTGCCCGCGCAGCTCGGCGATCGCGGTGTCGAGCTCGCTGCGCTGCGCCTCCATCGCCTCCAGCCGCTCCTCGGCCATCTCGCAGACGCGGGCGAGCTGCGTCGCCCGGCCGTCGTCGATATCGTAGAGCCCGAGCAGCTGCCGGATCTGCTCGAGCGAGAAGCCGAAGCGCCGGCCGCGCAGGATCAGCGTCAGCCGCGCCCGGCAGCGGCGGCCGTAGAGCCGCTTCTGCCCGACGCGGAGCGGCGCGATCAGCTCCTTGGCCTCGTAGAAGCGCAGCGCGCGCGCCGTCACCCCGAACTCGGCGCAGGTCTCGCCGATCGAATGCAGCACCTCGTCGGCGGTGTCTTGGTCGGTCTCGGGCACGGGCAGCGGTCCCGGTTGCTTCTCGGCGGGGAACATGGCCGCGGCTCAGCGCCGGATCAAGGCGAAAAGCTGACGTGAACGTCAGGCTGACGCAACGTCAGCTCCGCGCGTCTCCCCTTGGCTCCGGCGCGAAGCTCGCTTGAACCTCGCGCCCGGCTGTGCCCATCTGGCGCCCGACAAGCCAGGGGCGCGGGGATGCCGCAGGACCGACCAGCCGACCCGGTGCCGACGGGTGCGATGCCGACCGACGCGGCGGAGATCGCGCGCGGCTTCATCCACGCGCTGCCGCACGCGCGCGATCTCGGCATGGAGCTGCTCGAGGTCGGCCCGGGAGTCGCGGTGATGACGCTCGGCTACGATCCCCGCTTCGTCGGCGATCCGGCCACCGGCGTGCTGCACGGCGGCGTCGTCACCGCGCTCCTCGACACCTGCTCCGGCGCCTCGGTGATCCTGCACCCCGCGGCCGGCGGCTCGCCGACCGCGACACTCGACCTCCGCATCGACTACATGCGGCCGGCGCCGCCCGGCGAGCGGCTGACCGCGCGCGCCGAGTGCTACCGGGTCACCCGCACCGTCGCCTTCGTCCGCGCCTCGGCCTGGACCGACAGCGCCGCCGACCCGGTCGCCACCGCCGCCGGCGCCTTCACCGTCGAGGCGGGCCCGGAGCCGACGCCATGAGCGGCCGCCCGGCGCCCGAGGCGCGACAGGTGGTGAAGCAGCGCCGCGACGCGGCGCTCGCGCGAATGGCCGACGCCGTGCCCTACGCGCGCTATCTCGGGGTCGGCTTCGAGCGCCGCGGCGACGAGCTGACCGCGGTGCTTGCCTATTCCGAGCGGCTGATCGGCAATCCGCTTCTGCCGGCGCTGCACGGCGGCGCGATCGGCGCCTTCCTCGAGATCGCCGCGATCATGGAGCTCGCCTGGGCGCAGGTCTGGGAGCGCATCGAGGCCGGCGGCGAGGCCGCGGCCGCCATCGATGCCGGCAGCTTCCCGCCGTGGCCGAAGACCATCGACTTCACCGTCGACTACCTGCGCTCCGGCCTGCCGCGCGACGCCTACGCCCGCGCCCGCGTCAACCGCATGGGGCGGCGCTATGCCTCCGTCCACGTCGAGGCCTGGCAGGACAACCGCGTCCGCCTCTTCGCCCAGGCGACCGGGCATTTCCTGATGCCGCCGAACGGGACGGGGTGATGCGACGGGAGGCCGGGGCGCGGCGCAGTCCCGGGCGGCCACGACGGTGACGCTCCCGACGGATTTGGCGAGTGACAAATCCGTCCGCATCCGCCTCTGCGGGGGGCGGATGCGTCACGACGCATCCGCCGGGGCGGACGCGGCCGGATTGGCACTGTCGGCGACACGTGGCCCCCCTTCGTCTACGCGCTCACGCGCTCCAACGAACGGCCGGGCGAACGCATGCGTTCGCTTGTCGGGCCGGGACTCGCGGAGCCAGGCGCTCCGCTTCGGTCGCTGGTGCCGGCGGGTTGCCCGCGAGCACACGGAAACCTCGACCCTGAAATCCCGCCGAAGCCGCTCCGCATGACTCCCACCGCCCCGCCCGTCACACATCGGCGCATCCTCGCCATCGCGCTGCCGATCCTGCTCTCCAACGCCACGATCCCGATCCTCGGCGCCGTGGACACCGCCGTCATCGGCCAGCTCGGCCAGGCGGCGCCGATCGGCGCCGTCGGCCTCGGCGCGATCATCCTGGCCTCGATCTACTGGATCTTCGGCTTCCTGCGCATGGGCACCACCGGCCTCGTCGCCCAGGCCCGCGGCGCCGGGGAGACCGCCGAGACCGGCGCGCTCCTCATGCGCGGGCTGATGATCGCGCTCGCCGCCGGACTCGTCTTCATCGCCGGGCAGGTGCTGGTCTTCTGGGCCGCCTTCCGCATCGCGCCCGCCTCGGCGGAGGTGGAGCGCCTCGCCCGGGCCTACCTCTCGATCCGGATCTGGGGCGCGCCGGCCGCCATCTCGGTCTATGCGCTGACCGGCTGGCTCATCGCCATGGAGCGCGCCCGCTCGGTCCTCGCGCTGCAGCTGGTGATGAACGGGCTGAACGTGCTCCTCTCCGTGAGCTTCGTCCTCGGTCTCCACTGGGGCATCCCGGGCGTCGCCACCGCCACGCTCCTCGCCGAATGGGCGGGGGCGGGCTTCGGCCTCTGGCTCTGCCGCGCCGCCTTCGCCGGCAGCCAATGGCGCGACTGGCCGCGCGTCCTCGACCCCGCCCGGCTCCGCCGGATGGCGGCGGTCAACGGCGACATCCTGATCCGCTCGGTGATCCTGCAGGGCTGCTTCACCAGCTTCCTGTTCCTCGGCGCCGGCCTCGGCGACATCGCACTCGCTGCCAATCAGGTGCTGCTGCAGTTCCTGCAGGTCACCGCCTACGCGCTCGACGGCTTCGCCTTCGCCGCCGAGGCGCTGGTCGGCCAGGCGCTCGGCCTCCACGACCGCCGCGCGCTGCGCCGCGCCGCGATCCTGACCTCGGAATGGGGGCTCGTCGCGTCGCTCCTGATGGCCGCCGTGGTGCTCGTCGCCGGCCCCGCGCTCGTCGACCTGATGACGACCGCGCCGGCGGTGCGCGCGGAGGCGCGCGTCTATCTGCCGTGGCTCGCCGCTGCGCCGCTCGTCGGCATCGCCGCGTGGATGCTCGACGGCATCTTCATCGGCGCCACCGAGACCCGCGCCATGCGCAACGCCGCGATCGTCTCGGTTGCGGTCTATGCCGCGGCGGTGGCGATCCTGCTGCCGGTGTTCGGCAACCACGGGCTCTGGGCTTCGCTCATGGTCCTGAACGCCACTCGCGGCATCACCCTCGGCCGCCGCTATCCTGCGCTCGAGGCGCGCGCGGGCGCGCTCACCTGAGCCATTCGTCGCGGCCGGTTCCGACCGCGTCGGCCACCCGCGCGAAGCCGTCGCGCGCCAGCAGCCGGTCGAGCCCCGCGAGGATCCGCGGCACCAGCCCGAGCCCTTGGTAGACGAGCGCGGTGTAGAGCTGCACCGCCGAGGCGCCGGCGCGAATCTTGGCGTAAGCCGCCTCAGCCGAATCGACCCCGCCGACGCCGACGAGCGGCAGCCGCCCGTCGGTGAGCGCGTGCACCCGCGCCAGCACCGCCGTCGAGCGCGCGAAGAGCGGCCGCCCCGACAGCCCGCCGGCCTCGCCGGCGTGGCGGCTCGCAAGGCCGTCGCGCGCCAGCGTGGTGTTGGTGGCGACGATGCCGGCGACCCCGGCCGCCATTGCCACCTCGACGAGCGCGGCGAGCTCGCCCGGCGTGAGATCCGGCGCGATCTTCAGGAACACCGGCACCGGCCGCGCCAGCGCCCGGTTCGCCGCCATCACGCCGGCGAGCAGCGCCCGGAGCGCCGCGGCGCCCTGCAGCTCGCGCAGCCGCTCGGTGTTCGGCGAGGAGACGTTGACCGTGGCGAAATCGACGTGCGGCCCGGCCAGGGTCAGCACCGCGGCGAAGTCGGCGGCGCGGTCGGCGCTCGCCTTGTTTGCCCCGAGGTTCAGCCCGACGACGCCGCCCTTCGGCCGCGCCGCCAGCCGCGCCGCGATCGCCGCCGCGCCGTCGTTGTTGAAGCCGAAGCGGTAGATCGCCGCGCGGTCCTCGGCGAGGCGAAAGAGCCGCGGCCGCGGGTTGCCGGGTTGCGGCAGCGGCGTCGCCGCGCCGACCTCGACAAAGCCGAAGCCTGCCGCCACCAGCGGCGCCACCGCGCGCGCGTTCTTGTCGAAGCCCGCGGCCAGGCCGAGCGGGTTGGCGAGCCGCAGCCCCGCGACCTCGCAGGCGAGCCGAGGCCAGGCGTCGGCCCGCACCCGCGCGCCGAGCCCGAGCCGCAGCGCATCGATCGCCAGCCCGTGCGCGGTCTCGGGATCGAGCGCGTGCAGGAAGGGCAGCGCCAGCCGCTCACTGATGCGCCTCACCCGAGATCCTCCACCGCGACGTCCGCGAGCGGCCGCGCCCAGGCGACATCCTGTCGCCGCAGCGGCCGAAAGAGATGCGGGAACAGTGCCCCGCCGCGCGACGGCTCCCAGGCGAGCGCGGCGCCGAGCGCCGGCGCCTCCAGCGCCAGCAGCCAGAGCCCGCTTTCGCCGGCGAAATGGCGCGCGAGCGTGCCCGGCAGCTGCTCCGCCGTCGAGAGGTGGACGAAGCCGTCGGCGAGGTCCGCGGGCGAGCCGGCGGTCTCTCCGCCCGCGTCGAACGCCCGCCATTCCTCGGCGCGAAGCACCTTGTAGACCAGCATTCCGGCTCACCCCTGCGGCGTCATCACCTTGCGTGCCGCGCCCCGCACGAGGCCGAGCCGGCGCTCGCGCCAGATGATGAACAGCCCGGCGGCGACGATCAACACCGCGCCCGCCAGCATCGTCGCGGTCGGCACCTCGCCGAAGAGCGCATAGCCGAGGCCGAGCGCCAGCACCATCGAGACGTACTCGAACGGCGCGATCACCCCGGTCTCGGCGTGGCGGTAGCTCTCGGTCAGCAGGATCTGCCCGACGCCGCCGAGGAGCCCGGCACCGACGAGGAGGACCGCCTCGCGACCCGTGGGCAGGGTCCAGCCGAACGGCGCGGTGACGAGCGCGAGGAGCGCCGCGGTCAGCGAAAAGTAGAACACAATCGCCCCGGTCGCCTCGGTCTGGATCAGCTTGCGCACCGTCACCTGCGCCAGCGCCGCGCAGACCGCGCCGAAGAGCGCGGCCATGGCACCGAAGGCCTGCATCGCCGAAGCGCCGCCGAGATCGGTGACGGTGAGCCGCGGCACCAGCACCACGACGACGCCGGCGAGCCCGATGAAGACCGCGGTCAGCCGGAACGCATGCACCCGCTCGCCGAGGAACATCGCCGCGAAGACCACCGTGAGGAGCGGCGCGGCGTAGCCGAGCGCCGTCGCCTCCGGCAGCGGCAGGAGGCCGAGCGCGGTGAAGCCGAGCCCCATCGCCGAGGTGCCGACGAGGCCGCGCCAGACGTGCCCGAGCGGGTAGAGCGTGGCGAGCCCCCTGACGAGGCTGCCGCCGAGCGCCAGCCGGCCGAGGATCACCGGCATGGCGAAGGCCGACCGGAAGAACACCGCCTCGCCGGGGGGCACGTGCGGCGCGGCGGCCTTGATGCAGACCGCCATGAAGCTGAAGACGATGACTGACAGCACCTTCAGGCCGATGCCGCGGAGGGGATTCAAGAGGCGGGCTTCCGATGGGCGGGACAGGAGGCGCAAGCGCCGGCGGCTGCGCTCAGACGTGGCCCTCCTTGCGCGCCCAGTCGAGCGTCGCGTCGAGCGCGGGGCCGACCGCGGCAAAGAGCTCGTCGAGCTCGGCCTCGGTGATCGTCATCGCCGGGCAGAACACCACGCTGTCGCCGACCGCGCGCGCGATCACGCCGCGCTCGGCCATCTCGGCGACCACGCGCGGGCCGACCTTGCCGGGCGTGGCGAAGCCCTCGCGCCGACCCTCGGGCGCCAGCTCGAGCGCGCCCATGAGACCGAGGCTGCGCCCCTCGCCATAGAGCGGGTGGCCGGCGAAGCTCTCGAGGTGCCAGGCGAAGCGCGGCGACCGTGCGCGCACCACGCGGGGGATGTCGAGCCGCTCGTAGATCTCGATCGCCTTCAGCCCGACCGCGCAGCCGACCGGGTGCCCGCCGTAGGTGAAGCCGTGGCCGAAGGTGCCGATCCGGCCGGAGTTCGCCTCGATTGCCTCGGCCATGTCGGCGTTGATCGTCACCGCCGACAGCGGCAGGAAGCCGCCGGTCAGCTGCTTGGCCATCGACAGCGAGGTCGGCGCCATGCCGAGCGTCTCGGCGCCGAACCACTCGCCGGTGCGGCCGAAGCCGCAGATCACCTCGTCGGAGATCATCAGGATGTCGTGCGTGCGGCAGACCGCGGCCATCGCCGGGAAGTAGCCCCGCGGCGGCACGATCGCGCCGCCCGCGCCCATCACCGGCTCGGCGATGAAGGCCGCGATCGTCTCCGCACCCTCCACCTCGACCAGCGCCTCGAACTCGGCCGCGAGGCGCGCGACGTAGCTTTCCTCGCTCTCGCCCTCGGCCGCCTCCTTCCAGAAGTGCGGCGTCGAGAGGTGGCGGATGCCGGCCATCGGCAGGTCGAAGTCGGTGTGGTTGCCGGGCAGCCCGGTCAGCGACGCGGTGGCGAGCGTCGTGCCATGGTAGGCCTTCCTGCGGCTGACGATGGTCTTCTTCTGCCGCCGCCCGAGCGCGTTGTTCATGTACCAGGCGAGCTTGATCTGGGTGTCGTTCGCCTCCGACCCGCTCGACTGGTAGAAGACTCGCGCCATCCGCCCCGGCGCCAGCGCCTTCAGCTTCTCGGCAAGCTCGACCGCTGGCTCGTGCCCCTTGGCGCCGAAGAGGTGATAGTAGGGCAGCCGCTCGAGCTGCACGCGCGCCGCCTCGACCAGCTCGGCGTTGCCGAAGCCGAGGCCGCAGCACCAGAGCCCGGACATGCCCTCGATGAAGCTCCGGCCCTTCTGGTCCCAGACCCGCACCCCCTCGCCGCGTTCGATGATGTGCGCGCCGGTCTGCCGCAGCATCACCGCGTCGGTGTAGGGGTGCAGCAGCGCCTCGGCGTCGCGCACCTGGAAGTTGCTGAGCGTCTGGGTCATCGGCGCGGCTCGCGAGCTGGACGGGACATCCAGCAGGCTTGCACGCCGCCCCGGGGCGGTCAACCGAGCGCCGGGCGCGCGGCTCGATGCGCGGCGCGTCAGATCCCGGGCGCGAGCGGCAGGCAGTCGGCCTGCATCCGCGCGAGCGAGGCGCAGGCGGCGAGAGCGTCGGACTGGGCGAGGCCGACGAACTGCGCGCGGTAGACCGTCACGCCCTGCACCCGGGCCGCCTCGACGCGGCGCAGGCCGCCCTTGAGCTCGGGCACGTCCATGAGGGCGGTGGTGAGGAGCTGGCGCTCGGCGTCGCCCTTGGCGCGGTAGGCGCCGAGCTGCACCCCCCATTCGTTGCCGCCGGTGGTGCCGGCGGAGCCGCCGGCGACCGCGATCGGCTCGTCCTCAGCTGCCGCGACGCGCTGCCGCGGCGCGGCCGGCGCCACGCCGAAGGTCGAGGCCATGCCCGGGTCACGCGGGGCGAAGGCGCCGCTGGCGCCGGGACGCGGCATCGGCCG
>JBDHSS010000027.1:0-17292 GCA_039808205.1 Paracoccaceae bacterium
TATCGCAGCCCTTCTCGCCGAGCGGCTCGGCGCGGACGGTCTCAGCGTCGCCACGGCGTCGAGCGGCCGGCGCGCGCTCGCGGCGCTCGAGGCGGGCGGCGTCGACCTCGTGGTCAGCGACCTCAGGATGCCCGACATGGACGGCACGGCACTTGCCGACGAGATCCGCCGCCGCTGGCCGGCGCTGGCGGGCCGGATCGTGATGATCACCGGCGACGCGCTCGGCAGCGAGCTCGGCACCCGTGCCGGCGGCCGCGGCCTGCCGGTGTTCGAGAAGCCGCTCGACCTCGCCGCGCTCGCCTCCGAGGTCCACCGCCGCATCGCCGGGATCGCCGCCGAATGACCGTTGCCGGCAAGAGCGCCCGCATCCTCGTCGTCGACGACGAGCCCGACCTGCGCGCGCTGATCGCCGACTACCTCGGGATGCAGGGCTTTGCCGTCGCCACGGCCTGCGACGCGGCCGAGCTCGACGCGCGCCTCGCCGAGGCGCCGGCGGAGGTGATCGTCCTCGACATCAACATGCCGGGCGAGAACGGGCTCGCGGCGCTGGCCCGGCTGCGCGCCGGCGGCCTCACGTCCGGGGTGATCCTCTTGACCGCGGCCGGCACGCTCGAGAGCCGGGTCGCCGGGCTCGGCGACGGGGCGGACGACTACGTGGTGAAGCCGTTCGAGCCGCGCGAGCTGCTCGCGCGGATCCGCGCGGTGCTGCGCCGGCTGGAGCCGTCCGCGGCGATACCGGCCGCGCCGCCGCGGGCGCCGGTGCGCATGGGCCGCTGCACGTTCGACGCCGGCGCGCGCTGCCTGCGCGACGCGGGCGGTCGGGAGATCGCGCTGACGGCGATGGAGTTCGACCTGCTCGCGGTCTTCGCCCGGCATCCGCGGCAGACGCTGAGCCGCCAGCGCCTGGCCGAGCTTGCTCACGGGCGACCGCTCGAGCCCGGCGACCGCTCGATCGACATCCGCATCACCCGGCTGCGTGCCAAGATCGGCGAGGACGCCAAGGCGCCGCGCACGCTGCGCACCGTGCACGGCGAGGGCTACGTCTACGACCCCGATGCCTGAGGGCCGCTATTCCGCCGCGGTGGCCTCCGCCGGCTGCTCGCGGTGGCGGATCTCGGTGCCGAGCACCTTCAGGCAGTCGCGCATGAAGGCGGCCAGCGCGGTCCAGCCCTTCGCCGACACCATGGTGCCGTCGATCAGCGACTCGGTCGGCGCCAGGTCGACGTAGGTGCCGCCGGCGAGCCGCACCTCGGGCTCGCAGGCGCCGAGCGCACCGACGCGCTTGCCCTTGACCACGCCGTCGACGGCGACGAGGATCTGCACGCCGTGGCAGATGGTGAAGATCGGCTTTCCCGCCTCGTGGAAGTGCCGCACGATCGCCTGCACCCGCGGATCGGTGCGGATGTATTCCGGGCCGCGGCCGCCGGCGCAGTAGACGGCATCGTAGTCCTCGGGCCGCACGTCGGCGAAGGTCTTGTTGATGTCGGCGAGGTGGCCGTACTTCTCGGTGTAGGTCTGGTGCCCCTCGAAGTCGTGCAGCGAGGTCTGGATCTTGTCGCCGGCCTTCTTGTCAGGGCAGACGACGTGGACGGTGTGGCCGACCGCCTCCATCCCCTGCTGGAACACGAAGATCTCGTATTCCTCGGTGAACTCGCCCGTCAGCATCAGGATCTTGCTGGCCATTCCGCGATCTCCTCCCGTCGGCGGTCTGGTGCGCCGCCTCAGCCGGGAATGAAAGCGGATCCGCCAGCTTGGTGCAAGGCGAGCGATAGGGGAATCATCTGGCGCGGCGACGCCGTTCTTGACGGATTTGGCGTGGACAAATCCGTCCGCATCCGACCCCCGCAGGGCGGATGCGCCAGCGCATCCGCCGGGTCGGACGCGCACGGATTATCACTGTCTGCGACGAACCGCACCCCTTCGGCTCCGCGCGTCCCGCGCTCCACCGAACGGCCCGGCGAACGCATGCGTTCGCTCGTCGGGCCAGGACTCGCGGGGCCAAGCGGCCCCGCTTTGGTCGCTGGCGCGCCGCTACTGCGGCCCGAGCATGTCCTTCGGCTGCACCACGCGGTCGAAGGTCGCCTCGTCGACGAAGCCGAGGCGGATCGCCTCCTCCTTGAGCGTCGTGCGGTTCTTGTGCGCGGTCTTGGCGACCTTGGTGGCGGCGTCGTAGCCGATCGTCGGCGCGAGCGCAGTGACGAGCATCAGGCTCTCCCACATCAGCTTCGAGATCCGCTCCTCGTCCGCCTGGATGCCGGCCACGCAGCTGTCGGTGAACGACGCGCTCGCGTCGCCGATCAGCGTCATCGACTGCAGCACGTTGTAGGCGATCATCGGCTTGAAGACGTTGAGCTCGAAGTGGCCCTGGCTGCCGGCAAATCCCACGGCGGCATCGTTGCCCATCACGTGGGCGCAGGCCATGGTCAGCGCCTCGGCCTGGGTCGGGTTGACCTTGCCCGGCATGATCGACGATCCGGGCTCGTTCTCCGGCAGGATCAGCTCGCCGAGGCCGCAGCGCGGGCCGGAGCCGAGAAGGCGGATGTCGTTGGCGATCTTGAAGAGCGAGGCCGCGACCGTCTTCAGGGCGCCCGACATCTCGACCATCGCGTCGTTGGCGGCCAGCGCCTCGAACTTGTTCGGCGCGGTGACGAAGGGCAGCCCGGTCAGCTTGGCGATCTCGGCGGCCACCGCCTCGGCGAAGCCCTTCTTCGTGTTGAGCCCGGTGCCGACCGCCGTGCCGCCCTGGGCCAGCGGATAGATGTTGTGCAAGGCCGCCGTCACCCGCTTGATGCCCTGCTCGACCTGGAAGGCATAGCCGCCGAACTCCTGGCCGAGCGTCAGCGGCGTCGCGTCCTGGGTGTGGGTGCGGCCGATCTTGATGATGTCCTTGAACGCCTCGGCCTTCTCGACCAGCGCGCCGTGCAGCTTGCGAAGCCCCGGCAGCGTCACGTCGCGCGCGGTGAGCGCGACGGCGATGTGCATGGCGGTCGGGAAGGTGTCGTTCGAGGACTGCGACATGTTGACGTGGTCGTTCGGGTGTACCGGCTTCTTCGAGCCGATGACGCCCCCCATGAGCTCGATGGCGCGGTTCGAGATCACCTCGTTCGCGTTCATGTTCGACTGGGTGCCCGAGCCCGTCTGCCAGACGACCAGCGGGAAGTGGTCGTCCCACTTGCCCGCGACCACCTCCGCCGCCGCCGTGGCGATCGCCCGGCCGAGCTCGGGATCGAGGATGCCGAGCGACATGTTGGCCTCGGCCGCCGCCTGCTTGATGAGCCCGAGCGCGCGCACGATGGCGACCGGCTGCTTCTCCCAGCCGATCGGGAAGTTCTGCAGCGACCGCTGGGTCTGCGCCCCCCAATAGCGGTCCGCCTGGACCTCGAGCGGGCCGAAGCTGTCGGTTTCGGTGCGCGTCGCCGTCATGAAACTATTCTCCCTCGCCGCAGGAACCTTCGGCCCTATAGCGGGCAGCGCGGCGCAGGTCCAACCCGGATTCGTGAGGCGCGCGCAACGGGCGTGGCACCGGAGCGCTGCCGTGGTAAGCTCTCGGCCGCGGCCGCAGGGGAAGACGCATGGAAGAGTTCGATCTCAGCCCGGAATTCATGCAGGAGCTGATCTTCAAGCTGCGCGCGGTGATGGCGCAGGAGGCGCAGGTCTCGCCCGACTCGGGTTCCAACCCGTCCGACGACGAGGTGCCGGCGACGCTGCAGGAGACCGACGACAACCTGAGCCGGGCCGAGCTCGAGACCTCGATCGCCGACCTCGAGCCCGACCAGCAGGCGCAGCTCGTGGCGCTGATGTGGATCGGCCGCGGCGATATGGAGCCCGAGGAGTGGCAGGACGCGGTCGCGCTCGCGGTCGAGCGGCACGAGGGCGAGACGGCCTCCTATCTGCTGTCCCACCCGCACGTCGCCGACTACCTCGACGAGGGCCTCGACCGGCTGCTCGACGGCTCCGACCTGATGGAGAAGGGAGAGTACTGACGGCGATGCAGGAACGCGAGATCGATCTCACTCCCCGGCACCTGGTGGACTGGCTCGCGGCCGAGGCGGCGCGGCCGACCTGGCCGGGGCTGCGGGTGCGCGCCAGCCGCGAGTTCCTCGCCGACGGGGCGGCGACGGGCGACCGGCTGGACGGGAGGGATGCGGACGGGGCGGATGCGGACGGGGCCGCCGAAGGGCTCGACGCCGAGGACGAGGTTCCCGTCGTCACCACCGTCGGCCTCCTCGAGGTGGAGCCACCGCCGGGCGGGCCGCACTGGCTGCTGCGGCTCCGGATCGAGAACCCGATCGCCTGCCACCTGCCCGAGGACGGCTCGGTGCCCGACGGACCGGAGGAGATCGGCCTCGAGGAGTTCGACGCCTGCTTCCTCGACGGCGAGGATACCGACGGCTGGGTGACGCTCGAGACCCGCGAGCCCGCCGACACCCGCGCCTTCGAGCGCCTGCTCGCCCGCATCCTCGCCGACCGGCACGCCGCCGCACGCTGACCGGCCGCGCCGGCGCGGCGCTTCATGCTCCAGATGAGGGCCCGGTCGCGGGTTCGGCGGCAGGCCCGACGGTGTCGCATGGCGCCGGACCGGGAGCGAGAGGCGCCAAATCCGTCGGAAGCGCCACCGGCGTGCCCGCAGGGGATCGCGAAGGCGCGCCATCCAACGATCAAGGCGCGACTATCCCATCACCGCCAGATGAACCCCACCTTCGCCAGCGGCACGCCGCAGAAGCGGTCGACCTCGCGCGCCGCTTCGGTGCCGCCCATGCCGCGGTAGAAGCGGCAGGCGAGCTCGTTCTCGGCCAGTGCCCAGACCACGAGCCGCGGGCGCCCGCGGTCGGCGAGCGCGCGCCGGCATTCGCCGAAGAGCCGCCGGCCGAGGCCGCAGCCCTGGCACTCCGGCCGCAGATAGAGCTCGTAGATCTCGCCGGCGCCCGCGCCCGCGCCGCGGCTCGGCCCGAGCGTCGCATAGCCCGCGACGTCCTCGCCGATGGCGAGCACCAGCGCGTGAAAGCCGCGCTCGCTCATCCGCTCCCACCAGCGCGGGCCGCGCCGGGCGATCATCCGAGCCAGCGTAACGCCGGGGATGATGCCGGCATAGGCGTGCCGCCACGCGGCCGCGTGCACCGCGGCGAGCCCCGCGGCATCCTCCGGCGAGGACCAGCGGACGGCGACCGGGCCGCTTGGGATGGCTGCTTCGTGCATCGCGCGAGCATAGCACGAAGTGGACGCCGCGGCGCGAATGTGCGATGCTAAGGCCATCCACCGATTTCCCGAGGGTCGCAGCGCCATGAGCACGAGCGTCACCCGTCCGCGCACCGCCACGAGGACCGAGACCAAGCCGCAGACCAAGCGGCCCAAGGTCTACAAGGTGCTGCTGCTCAACGACGACTACACCCCGCGGGAGTTCGTCGTCATGGTGCTCCGGGCGGTGTTCCGCATGTCGACCGACCAGGCGCATGGCGTGATGCTGACCGCGCACATGCGCGGGCTCTGCGTCGTCGCCGTCTACACCCGCGACATCGCCGAGACCAAGGCGACGCAAGCGACCGAGATGGCACAGCGCGAGGGCTATCCGCTGCTCTTCACCACCGAGCCCGAGGACTGAGAGCGCCCCGTCAGCCCGGCGGGTCGCAGCCGCGGATGTCGACGGCGCGGTCAGCGCCGACCAGCGTCAGCCGCAGGTCGTCGCGCGCGAGGACCGGGCCGCCGCCGCCCGCCGCCGCCACCGGCGCGCGCGCGGTCAACGTGCGCCCGGCCGTGGTGGTCTCGGACGGCCCGACCCAGAGGTCGGGGACGCCGGGCTCGAAGATCGCCTGCTGCCCCGGCGCCGCGGCGCCGGCGAACGTCACCTCGGCGACGATCTCATAGCCGCCGGCGGCCGGCGCCAGGCCGCAGGTGACGCGCGCGACCCCAGCCTCGCCGGCACGGAGCGGGCGCTCGGACAGGGCCGCCTCGATCGCGTCGCGTCCCTCCTCGGCGCCGGGAGCGAGGCTCGCCGCGGTCTCGGCGCTCGCCGCGACGCAGATGTCGGAGCAGACGCCGAACGCCGCGTCGAGCGAGAGCGCGAGCGGCGCCTCGGGGTCGATCGGGGTGAGGCGCACCGGCAGCACCAGCTCGCGCTCGAAGCCGAAGCTCTCGAGGCCGTAGCTCTCGAACCGTTCCGGCCGCGGCCACTCGTAGGCGACCGAGGCGACGTTGCGCGAGCGCGACCAGTCGAAGCTCGGCGGGATGCCGGCGTCCCCCGGCACCCGCCAGTAGGTGTGCCAGCCGGGCGCAAGCCGGATCTCGATCGCGGCGATGCGGCTGCCGTCCGCCTGCCGCCAGCCGGGAATGATCCGGAGCTGCGGTGCCGCGGCCGTCGCGTCGGCGGCCGCGGGCAGCGGGCAGAGCGCGAGGCAGAGGGCGGCGGTGATGGGGCGCATGCGAGAACGGGTCAAGGTAGCGGACCATAGCCGGAAGCTCGCGGCCCCCGACAGTCACAACTCGGCGAGGCCTCGCGCATCGCGCCTCGCGCGCGCCGCCGCCGCCTGCCGCGAACCGGCGCATTGCTTGTATTCGCTGCGGATCGGGACCATCTTCGCCGCATGAGCGACGCCCCCAGGTTCCTCGACGGCCAGCTTCTCATCGCCATGCCCGGCATGGGCGACCCGCGCTTCGAGCGGTCGGTGATCTTCGTCTGCGCCCACTCCGCCGACGGGGCGATGGGGCTCATCATCAACAAGCCCGCGTCCGACCTCAGCTTTGCCGATCTCCTCGCGCAGCTCAAGATCGAGCCGACGGTGGATCTCAAGGGCACGCGCGTGCACCTCGGCGGCCCGGTCGAGCACGGCCGCGGCTTCGTGCTGCACTCGGCCGACTACGGCGTCGCCGACACGAGCCTTTCGGTCGGCGGCGACTTCGCGATGACCGCGACCGTCGACATCCTCCAGGACATCGCCCACGGCGCCGGGCCGGCCCGGTCGCTGCTCGCGCTCGGCTATTCCGGCTGGGGGCCGGGCCAGCTCGAGGCGGAAATTCAGGCGAACGGCTGGCTGACCGCGCCGGCCGACGCGGGGCTCGTCTTCGGCGCCCGCGATGCCGACAAGTGGGGCGATGCGCTGCGCTCGATCGCCATCGACCCGCGGCTCCTCTCCGCGGAGGGAGGCCGCGCCTGAGCGGTTTTACGACTTTGTCCGGGTTGCCTTGCCGCCCCGAGGCCATATGCTCCGCCGAAGGGCCGCGGGCCGGGACGCTCTCCGGGGACCGGCGCCAGAGGGGAGAATCTCTGCCATGTTCAGCACCTTGCGGCGGACCGCCGCTGCGCTTGCGCTCTGCCTCGCCGCGCTGCCGGCGGGTGCGGAGCCGTTCCGGCTCATCACCACCGATCTCGAGCCGCAGCTGGTGCCGAACTCGGTGATGGACTTCGCCGAAAGCCTCGGCTTCTTCGAGCGCGAGGGCGTCGATGTCGAGCTCGTGCGCGTGCAGCAGACCCCGTCCGCCGTCGCCGCGCTGCAGGCCGGCGAGGGCGAGATGGCCAACGTCTCGGTCGACGCAGCGCTGCAGCTCGTCGCCCGCGATCAGATGAAGCTGAAGGCTGTCGTCTCGCCCAACAAGTCGCTGCCGTTCCTGATCGCCGGCAAGGACTCGATCACCGCACTCGCGGACCTGCAGGGCGAGAGCTTCGGCGTCGGCCGCGTCGGCAGCCTCGACCACTCGCTGTCGAGCAAGGTCCTCGCGGCCAAGGGCGTCGACGTGGGCAAGCTCGACTTCGTCGCCATCGGCCAGCCGAACGTCCGCGCGCAGGCGCTCGCCGCCGGACAGATCGACGCCACCACCATGTCGATCGGCGTCTGGCTCGCCATGCCGAAAAAGGACGGCCTCGCCGTGCTCGTCAGCCCCGAGGACTACTTCGCCGCGGCGCCCGTGCTCAACAAGGTGAACGTGGTCCCCGACAGCGTGCTCGCGAGCCGCCGCGACGACGTGGAAAAGGTCGTGCGCGCGCTCATCAAGACCTCGCGCGACTTCGCCGAGCATCCCGAGCACTGGGTCGACGCCATGGTTGCCGCCCGCCCCGACGTCGACCGCCAGACGCTCGAGACGCTGGCGAAATCCTTCGTCGGCGCCTGGAGCGTGAACGGCGGGCTCAACCGCAGCGAGGTCGAGGCAACCGTCGACTGGATGTATGCGACGCCCGACTTCGCCGACCTGCGCCGGGTCGGCTTCGACGAGTGGGTCGACCTCGGCCCGATCGCCGCCGTGCTAAAGTCCGACGGCGTGGCGCCCGAGCACGACGCGCCGGGGCTCTGACGGCGAAGGTGCGCGACGCCGCCGCGCCGCCGGCCGTCATCGAGCTGCGCGACGTCGCGAAGAGCTTTCGGCGCAAGGGGGCGAGCGTCGCGGTCGAGGCCCTCGCCCACGTCAGCCTCGACGTGGAGGCCGACCGCTTCGTGAGCCTCGTCGGGCCGAGCGGCTGCGGCAAGACCACGCTCCTGCGGCTCCTGAACGGGTTGGTGCAGCCGGACGCGGGCACGGTGCGGGTGAACGGCGCGCCGCCGCGGCCCGGGCCCGACACCGGCTTCGTCTTCCAGTCGTTCCGCCTGATCCCCTGGGCCACGGTCGCCGCCAACGTCGGCTTCCCGCTCGAGATTGCCGGCGCCGCGCCGGGTCTCGTGCGCGAGCGGGTCGGGCGTTATCTCGAGCTCGTCGGCCTGACGCGGTTCGCCGGCGCCTATCCTTCCGAGCTCTCCGGCGGCATGCGGCAGCGCGCCGCCCTCGCCCGCGCGCTCGCGACCGAGCCGCGCATCCTCCTGATGGACGAGCCTTTCGCCAGCATCGACGCGCAGACCCGCGAGCTGATGCAGGACGAGCTCTTGCGCATCTGGGACGCCCGCCGCGGCATCGTCGTCTTCGTCACCCACAGCGTCGACGAGGCGGTGCTGCTCGCCGACCGGGTGCTGCTGATGGGGCCGCGCCCCGGCCGCATCCTCGAGAGCTTCGAGGTGCCGCTGCCGCGCCCGCGTCGCGAGTACGACGTGCGCGCCCGACCCGAGTTCGTCGAGCTGCGCAGCCTGCTCTGGGAGCGCGTCCGGCGCATGGTGATCGAGGATCCGAGCTCGGACTTCTTCCGCCGCAACGCCGGCCCGTGACCCGACCGATCAGCGCAGGTCGGCGCCGTTCAAGAGCGCCAGCGTGCGCGGATCGGGGATGCCGTCGGCAAAGCTGGCCAGCGCCGCGGCGAACAAGGGCTCGCCGGGGTCGGCGGCCTGGAACAGCGTCATCGACGAGCGGAACTTCAGCGCGTCGATGCCGCCGAGGATCGTGGCCGCCGGCCGCCCCGCGTGGCCGAGCATCAGCCGCGTCGCCTCGCGCAGCCGGGGCCCGAGCACCGGGTGCGCGAGGTAGCGCCGCGCCTCGGCCAGCGAGCCGATCGCGTAGCGCACCGCCATCTCGCTGCCGCCGAGCCCGGCGACCTGCGGGAACACGAACCACATCCAGTGCGTGCGCTTCGCCCCAGCGGCCAGCTCGGCAGTGACCGCCGGCCAGACCCGATCCTGCGCGGCGACGAAGTCGTCGAGCCGGTCAGCCATGCGGCCCGCCCTGGCGCTCGGCCAGGCGCGCAGTCTCCCGGTCGACCGGTGCGCGCAGCGCCGCGATCAGCGGGTGCGCGTCGGTGAAGCCGCGGCCATAGCCGAGATTGAAGCCATAGTCGAAGTCGGCCGGGTTTGCGCCCTGGACGTGCTGCAGCACCGTCTCGAGCCGGTCGAGGCCCTTGGCGAGCCGCGCCTCCGGCGTGGCGGCCGCGGCGTACTCGTCCCAGCGCGCCAGCAGCCGCGTCCGTGCCGCCGCCGGCAGGAGCCCGACCAGCGAGGCGAAGTCGGCGCGCTCGTCGGTCGCCTTGTCGCCGCGCTGCGCCGGCGCGGGAATGTCGCCGCTGACCGCCTCGCCGAGATCGTGGACGATGAGCAGCTCGATCAGCCGCCGCAGGTCGATGCCGGGCAGCTCCTCCTCGAGCGCCAGCGCCATCAGGCAGAGCCGCCAGCTGTGCTCGGCGGTGCTCTCCGGCCGCCCGCTGCGGGTATGGCCGCTCCGGAGCGTGTCCTTGAGCGCTTCGGCGGCGCGGAAGAAGGCGAGGTAGGCGTCGACGTCGGGGGCCTGCATATCCGCCTCGGGGCTTCCATGCGGCGAGAGGTAGGCGCCGGCGTCGGCCGCGTCCAGCGTTGCCGCGATCTTGTCTGCACTCGCCGGCATTTTCTGCTACTCTCTGTCAGGTAGAGAGGCTGCCGCTGGCGGGCCGATCCCGTCGCCGGCCGCGTCCGGAAGCCCGTGCGCCGGAGGAATGCCATGAGCGAGACCATCGGAAATCCGCTGTCCTGGAGCGTCGATCACGCGAAGCTCGTCGGACGCCATCTCGGGGCCGTGGCGACCCATGTCGGCCACGAGGTCGAGGATCTGGAGATGCCGCGGGTCCGCCGCATCTCGGTGCACGACCTGCGCGGCGTCCTGCGCGAAGGAATGGCGGACTTCGCCGCCTGCCGCACCGACGTCGCCTTCGTTTGCCTGCTCTATCCGGTGATCGGCGTCCTGATCGCCTGGTTCGCGCTCGACCGCAACCTGCTGCCGCTTCTCTTCCCGCTGGTGTCGGGCTTCGCGCTGGTCGGGCCGGTGGCCGCGGTCGGTCTCTACGAGATGAGCCGCCAGCGCGAGCTCGGCGAGACGCCCGAGTGGGCGCACGCCTTCGGCGTCACCAAGTCGCCGTCCTTCGGCGCGATCCTCGCGCTCGGCCTGATGCTCGGCGCGCTCTTCATCGTCTGGGTGCTGACCGCGCACGGCATCTACTACGCCACCATGGGCGGCGAGGCGCCCGACTCGCTCGGCGCCTTCGCGCGCGACGTGCTGACGACCGGTCCGGGGCTTGCCATGGCGATCGTCGGCATCGTCGTCGGCGCGCTCTTCGCAGCGCTGGTGCTCGCGGTCAGCGTGGTGTCGTTTCCGCTGCTTCTCGACCGTGACGTCGGCCTGCCCGCCGCCGTCATCACCTCGCTGCGGGTGACCGCCGCCAATCCGGTGCCGATCGCGGTCTGGGGGCTCATCGTCGCTGCCGGCCTGGTGCTCGGGTCGATCCCGCTGTTCCTCGGCCTCATCGTCGTGATGCCGATCCTCGGCCACGCCACCTGGCACCTCTACCGCCGCACGGTGGTGGCGGAGCCGCGCCGGACCTGAGCCTGCCCGCATTGTGGCCGCCGGTCATCCCCCCTAGATATGCGGGATGACCGACACCCTCGATGCTGCCCCCGCGACCGCGCACCCCGACGATCACCCCGCGCTGGCCGCGCCCCGCGTCGGCGTGATCCTCGCCAACCTCGGCACCCCGGACGCGACCGACTACCGCTCGATGCGGCGCTACCTCAACGAGTTCCTCTCCGACCGTCGGGTCATCGACCTGCCGCGCTGGAAGTGGCAGCCGATCCTGCAGCTCATCGTCCTGACGAAGCGGCCGAAAAGCTCCGGCGCCAACTACGACAAGATCTGGGACCGCGAGGCGAACGCGAGCCCGCTTCTCGTCATCACCCGGGCGCAGACCGCCGCCGTCGCCGCGGCCATGGCCGAGCGTCATGGCGACCGGGTGATGGTGGACTTCGCCATGCGCTACGGCAACCCGTCGACCGCCTCGGTGATCGAGCGCATGGCCCGCGCCGGCTGCGAGCGCATCGTCTTCTTCCCGCTCTACCCGCAGTATTCCGCGCCGACGACCGCCACCGCCAACGACGAGGCGTTCCGCGCCCTGATGGATCTGCGCTGGCAGCCGGCGATCCGCACCGTGCCGAGCTACCACGACCATCCGCTCTACATCGAGGCGCTGGCGCGATCGGTGGAGGAGGCTTACGCCACGCTGCCGCGCCGGCCCGACCTGCTCGTCACCAGCTACCACGGCATGCCCGAGCGCTACCTGCGCGACGGCGACCCCTACCACTGCCACTGCCGCAAGACGACGCGGCTCCTGCGCGAGCGGCTCGGCTTTCCGGAGGACGAGGTGGTGGTGAGCTTCCAGTCGCGCTTCGGCCGCGAGGAATGGCTGAAGCCTTATACGGTGGATGAGGTCGCGCGGCTGGCCCGCGCCGGCAAGCGCCACATCGCCGTGATGGCGCCGGCCTTCTCGGCCGACTGCGTCGAGACGCTGGAGGAGGTCGACGGCGAGATCCGCGAGGCGTTCCTGCACGCGGGCGGCGAAAGCTTCAGCTATCTTCCCTGTCTCAATGCCGAGCCCGCGCACGTCGCGATGCTGGTCGCGATCCTCGAGCGCGAGCTGGCCGGCTGGATCTGAGCCGCGCTCAGTTCGCCTCGGACCGCACGAGGGCCGGGCGCTTGGCATCGCGGGCGATCGCCGCGATGGGCACGCCGCGGTAGAGGGTGAGCCCGTCGCGCACCACGACCTGGCCGTTCGGGAGCTGCTCCACCAGGTCCCCCTGGACAGTGACGCGGCTGGAGAGCTGGATGGTCTGGTACATGGCTGTCCTCACCTCTTTGGACATTCGCTTTTGTGCAAACTGTCACCTTTTCCTTCCGAAAACGTTAACCGAGTCGGGTTCCACGAGTCACGGAATTATTACCCACGGACTTCGCGACCAAAGTCGCAGGGCGCCGTGGCTCAGAGCCAGTCGCGCAGCATGGCGACGAGCGGCCGGTCCGCCGCCGGCATCGCGACGGCCGCGAGCTCGCGCGCCGTCACCCACCGCAGCGCAGCATGCTCGCGCGGGGCCGGCACACCCTGCCATTTGCGGCAGGCGAAGAGCGGCATCAGCAGGTGGAAGTCGTCGTAGGCATGGCTCGCGAAGCTCAGGGGCGCGAGGCAGCTCGCCCAGGTGTCGATGCCGAGCTCCTCGTGAAGCTCGCGGATCAGCGCCACCTCCGGCGTCTCGCCCGGCTCGATCTTGCCGCCGGGAAACTCCCAGAGCCCGGCCATCGCCTTGCCCTCCGGCCGCTGCGCGATCAGCACCCGCCCGTCGACGTCGATGAGCGCGACCGCGGCGACGAGGACGAGCTTCATCGCCACGCTCCGTTAGCCGCGCCTTCACCCACCCCGCGTAGCGCGTGAACCAGTTTGTCGCGCGCCGACTCGCCAAGGACGCCGCGATTCACTATCCTGCGGGAAGGACGAGTAGAAATGCCGGCGATGCTCAGGATCGACACTCTCAAGTTCGCGCGCAGCCTCTCGGACGCCGGCATGGACCCGCGGCAGGCCGAGGCGCTCGTGCGCGGCCTCGGCGAGGCCGACACTTCGGACTTCGCGACGAAGGCCGATGTAGGCGAGGTCAAGGCCGAGGTGGCGGAGCTTCGCGCTGACATGGCCGATCTGCGTGCCGAGCTGAAGGGTGACATCGCCGATCTGCGTGCCGAGCTGAAGGGTGACATTGCCGAGCTGCGTGCCGAGCTGAAAGGCGAGCTCGGCGGCCTGCGTGCCGAGCTGAAAGGCGAGATCGCCGAGCTACGCACCGAGACGCGAACCGACAGGGCGGCGCTCCGGGCGGAGATGAGCGCGATGAAGGCCGAGATGTTCCGCTTCATGTACCTGCAGACGATGGGCATCGTCGGGCTGACGACCGGACTCACGGTCACGCTCATCAAGCTCCTGCCGTGACGCCTGCTCTCACGAGCGATAGTCCGCGTTGATCTCGATGTAACGGTGGGTGAGGTCGCAGGTCCAGACGGTCGCAACCCCCTCCCCGAGCCCGAGATCGACGCCGATCGCGAGCTCCGGCCGCTTCATGTAGGCCGCCCCGTCTGCCTCGCGATAGCCGGGCGCAACCCAGCCGTTTTCCGCGACCAGGATGTCGCCGAGCCGGATCGTCAGCCGGTCGCGGTCGGCGGCGGCACCGGACTTGCCGACCGCCATCACGATGCGGCCCCAGTTCGGATCCTCGCCGGCGAGCGCGGTCTTGACCAGCGGCGAGTTGGCGATGGCGAGCGCCACCTTGCGCGCGTCCCCGGCGTCCACGGCGCCGCTCACCGCCACTTCGACGAACTTCGTCGCCCCCTCGCCGTCCTTCACCACCTGATGCGCGAGGTCGAGCATCACCGCGTGCAGCCCCGCCTCGAACGCCGTCGCCCGCGGGTCGTCGTCGCGCGCGATCGGCGGCATCGCCGCCCGCCCGGTCGCCGCCATCACCAGCGTGTCGGAGGTCGAGGTGTCGCTGTCGACGGTGATGCAGTTGAAGGTCGCGTCGGCGATCCGCGACACCATGCCCTGCAGCACCGGCCGCGCCACCGCGGCGTCGGTGAAGAGATAGACGAGCATCGTCGCCATGTCGGGCGCGATCATCCCCGAGCCCTTGGCGAAGCCGATGATCGTCACCGGCACGCCGTCGAGCGTGAGCCGCCGCACCGCCCCCTTGGGGAAGGTGTCGGTCGTCATGATCGCCCGCGCCGCCAGCCCGGCCGCGTCGGCGGCAAGCCCGTCGCGCAGCCCGCCGATGACCGCGACGATCCGCTCCGCCGGCAGCGGCTCGCCGATCACCCCGGTCGAGGCGACGAAGACATGGCCGACCGGAACCCCCAGGGCCGACGCCGCGGCGGCCGCGGTCGCCTCGACGGCAGCGCGGCCGTTCGAGCCGGTGAAGGCGTTGGCATTGCCGGAGTTGACGAGGATGCCAAAGCCGCTCTCGCCGCCGTCATCCGCGAGCGCGGCGAGCTTCTCCTCGCACCAGAGCACCGGGCCCGATCGGGTCGCCGACCGGGTGAAGACCCCGGCGATCGTCGCGCCCGGCGCCACCTCGGCCAGCATCACGTCGAGCCGGCCCTTGTAGCGCACGCCGGCCTCGGCCGCGGCGAACCGCACGCCCGCAACCGGCGGCAGCTCCGGGAAGCCGCCCGCTGGAGCGAGCGGCGACACCGGCGGAGCAGCCTTGCGCTTCGTCGCGTCCTCCCCGGCCACGGCGCGGCTCAGTTGGTGAGGAGCGTGCTGTTGCGGATCGCCGCCGGCGGCACGACGTTCTCCGGACGGTCGATCTTCGCCGCCGCGCGCAGCTCCTCGAGCCGAGCCTGCAGCGCCGCCTGGCGCAGCTGGTTCTCGAGGTCGGGCCGCGCCTCGTCGATGGTCGGGGGCGTCGTCTCGCGCACGTCGATGAGCTTGACGAGATGCCAGCCGAACTGGGTCTTGATCGGGCCGGCGACCTGGCCCTTCTGCAGATCCTTCACCGCCGCCTCGAACTCCGGCACCATCTGCCCGGCGCCGAACCAGCCGAGATCGCCGCCCGAGGCCGCCGAGCCGTCGCTCGAGTTGGCCTTGGCCACCTCGGCGAAGTCGGCGCCGCCGTCGATCTGGCTCTTGAGCGCCTTCGCCTTGTCCTCGCTGTCGACGAGAATGTGCGCGGCGTTCCACTCGGTCTGCGGCTTGAAGTCGGCGACCATCTTGTCATAGGCGGCCTTGACCGCATCATTGCTGACCGCGTTCGCCACGGCGGCCTGCGCCGCCAGGTTGGCGAGCGTGCCGCGGCGCTCGTTCTCGACCGAAAGCTTCACCGCCAGCGGGTCCTTGTCGGGCGAGGTCGATTCCGCATCGGCCAGCAGCTGCTGGTCCACGAGCTGGTCGACGAGCCCCTTCAAGAGCACGTTGTCCGGCAGGTTCTGGTACTGCGGCGGCAGCGCGTTGCGCATGACGAGCACGTTGCCGAGCGTGATCGCCGTGCCGTTGACGGTGGCGACCACCGTTCCGGCATCGTAGGACGGCGCCGCGGCATCCGGCGCGGCAGCGGGATCGGCGGGCTTGTCCTGGGCGAGCGCGGGCAGGCTCGCCGAGATACCCGTCGCGATGCCGGCCATCAGGCCGACGGCAAGGAGGCTGCGCATTCGTGATCTCCCGTCTCGCGCCGTCCGAGCGGCGCGCTTGTCTGAATTCCGCGGTGGCGACACCCGCCGGGGGCGCCGTTGACAGGCGCGGCGCAGCCGCTTACATGCCTTGCGGCTGGAACAGGGCTGCTCGCGCCGTGCGTTGCTTAGACCGTTCGGCACGCGTGAACAAGCGCCCCCGCAATGACAAATCGGTGGGCAAGCCGGGTCGGCGGAGCGGTTCCGGCAGCCGCAGGGATTTAAGGACAAGCGTTTCATGATGGGCATCGGCACCCTCGCGAAGAAGGTCTTCGGCACGCCGAACGATCGCAAGGTCAAGGCGATCCGGCCGCTCGTCGAGCAGATCAACGCGCTCGAGCCGACCTTCCGCGCGCTGGACGACGCGGGCATCAAGGCGAAGACCACCGAGTTCCGCGAGCGGCTGGAGAAGGGCGAGAGCCTCGACGATCTCCTGCCCGAAGCCTTTGCCAACGCCCGCGAAGCGGCGCGCCGCACCCTTGGCCTGCGACCGTTCGACGTGCAGCTCATGGGCGGCATCTTCCTGCACCAGGGCAACATTTCCGAGATGAAGACCGGCGAGGGCAAGACCCTCATGGCGACGCTGCCGGTCTACCTCAACGCGCTGACCGGCCGCGGCGTCCACGTCGTCACCGTCAACGACTACCTCGCCAAGCGCGACGCCGACTGGATGGGCCTCGTCTACCACGCGCTCGGCATGAGCGTGGGTGTGGTGGTGCCGGGCATGGAGGAGCCCGACAAGAAGGTCGCCTACGACGCCGACATCACCTATGCCACCAACAACGAGCTCGGCTTCGACTATCTGCGCGACAACATGAAGTCCGATCTCGCGCAGGTGCTGCAGCGCGATCATTATTTCGCGATCGTCGACGAGGTCGACTCGATCCTGATCGACGAGGCGCGCACGCCGCTCATCATCTCGGGGCCGAGCCAGGACCGGAGCGAGCTCTACATCGCGATCGACAAGCTCATCCCCGAGCTCACCCCCGAGCACTACGACCTCGACGAGAAGCAGCGCTCCACCACGCTGACCGAGGACGGCAACGAGTACATCGAGCACCGCCTGCGCGAGTCGGGCCTGCTCGCGGAGGACGCCACCCTCTACGACCCCGAGAGCACCAACGTCGTCCACCACGTGAACCAGGCGCTGCGCGCCCACGTGCTGTTCCACCGCGACAAGGACTATATCGTGCGGAACGGCGAGGTGATGCTCATCGACGAGTTCACCGGCCGGATGATGCACGGCCGCCGGCTCTCGGACGGTCTGCACCAGGCGATCGAGGCCAAGGAGGGCGTGGCGATCCGCCCGGAGAACGTCACGCTCGCGTCGGTGACGTTCCAGAACTACTTCCGCCTTTACGAGAAGCTCGCCGGCATGACCGGCACCGCGGCGACCGAGGCCGACGAGTTCTTCGAGATCTACAAGCTCGGCGTCGTCGAGGTGCCGACCAACAAGCC
>JBDHSS010000028.1:0-17225 GCA_039808205.1 Paracoccaceae bacterium
CCGGAGGCGCGTTCTACCTGCGGACGCCGGACGGCGCGCTCGCCTGGAGCTTCGCCGGCTATGGCCCCGGCCGGCGCTTCGCGGCCGACGACGTAGTGGCCGCGCTGACGCCGGCGCATGCTCGGCGCGCCCTCGCCGCCGGCTACCGGCCGCGCCTGCACCGAAGCGCCGCGGCTCAGTTCAGCGCGCGGTAGGTCGCGGGGTTCCAGTCGCAGGCGAAACCGTCGCCATCGGGGTCGAGCCCGTAGCGGTCGCTGTCCGGACCGCCGGCGGCGAGGAAGGCGCGCTGCGCGTCGTCGGGGTTGGAGTAGCGGCCGCAGGCGCCCATGCTCGAGACGCGGGCGCCGATCGAGCGGTCATAGCGCCGCTCGCCGACCGCGTTGGTGGTCTGCTTGGCATAGAGCGCGACGTTGACGCCGTTCGAGGCGCTCGGCACGCTTGTCGGCTGCACCACGACGAGCTGGCGGCGCGCCGCGTCGAGATCCTGCTGCGCCTTGGCCGCGTCGATCTTCTGCTGGTCGAGCGTCCATTGCATGAGGTTGATCTTGTCGTCGTCGAGCGCGGCGCCGGTCCCGTCGGCGGACGGCGCGACCACCGGTCCTGCCATCGGGCCGACCGGGGTCGGCGTGGTGTTGAGGCTGCCGTCGCCGTAGCTCGACGCCATGCCGGAGGTCGGCACCTCGGTCAGCACGCTTTCGTTCGGCACGCTGACCGCGCCGCTGGTGCAGGCGGCAAGCGCCCCGCACATGAGGACTGCAAGAATACGCATTCGACCGCCTGCCTTTCGCGACACGCCCGCCCGCTTTCGCGCGGTCTTACCACCATTTTTGAGGCTTTGCAGCAAATCCGCTCGCTTTCTCGATCGCATAGGCCACATCGAGCATCCCCGCCTCATCCCACGGCCGGCCGATGACCTGCAGGCCGAGCGGCAGCCCCTGGGCGTCAAGGCCGGCGGGCACCGCGGCGCCGGGCAGGCCGGCGAGGTTGACCGTCACGGTAAAGACGTCATTGAGGTACATCTCGACCGGGTCGGCGTCGGCCATCTCGCCGATTCCGAAGGCGGCGGACGGGGTCGCCGGCGTCAGGATCGCGTCGATGCCACCCGCAAAGGCGGTCTCGAAGTCGCGCTTGATGAGCGTGCGCACCTTCTGCGCCCTGAGATAATAGGCGTCGTAGTAGCCCGCCGACAGCACGTAGGTGCCGAGCATCACCCGCCGCCGCACCTCCGGCCCGAAGCCCTCGGCGCGGGTCTTCTCGTAGAGCGCGGTGATCCCCTCGTCAGCGCCGATCCGCGCGCGCCGGCCGTAGCGCACGCCGTCATAGCGCGCGAGGTTCGAGGACGCTTCCGCCGGCGCGATCACGTAGTAGGCGGGCAGCGCGTGGCGGGTGTGCGGCAGCGAGATGTCGACGATCTCGGCTCCCGCGTCGCGCAGCATCTCCGCCCCCTGGTGCCAGAGCGCCTCGATCTCGGCCGGCATGCCGTCGACGCGGTACTCACGCGGGATGCCGATGCGCCGGCCGCGCAGGTCGCCGGTGAGCGCCGCCTCGAAGTCGGGCACCGGCAGCGCGGCGGAGGTCGAGTCCTTGGGGTCGTGGCCGGCCATGGCCTTCAGGAGGATCGCGGCATCGCGCACGCTCTTGGCCATCGGCCCGGCCTGGTCGAGCGAGGAGGCGAAGGCGACGATGCCCCAGCGCGACACCCGGCCATAGGTCGGCTTCACCCCGACGATGCCGGTGAAAGCGGCGGGCTGGCGGATCGAGCCGCCGGTGTCGGTGCCGGTGGCGCCGAGGACGAGGTCGGCGGCGACGGCCGCGGCCGAGCCGCCGGACGAGCCGCCGGGGGTCAGGTCGCGGTTGCCGGTGCCGCGCCAGGGGCTGACGACCGGGCCGAAGGCCGAGGTCTCGTTCGAGCTGCCCATGGCGAACTCGTCCATGTTGAGCTTGCCGATGCAGGTGGCGCCGGCGGCCCACAGCTTCGCTGTCACCGTGCTCTCGTAGGGCGGCAGGAAGCCGTCGAGGATGCGCGAGGCGGCCTGGCTCGGCGTGCCCTCGACGCAGAACAGATCCTTGATGCCGAGCGGGATGCCGCAGAGGTCGGGCGCGTCGCCCGCCTTGAGCCGCGTCGCCGCGGCGGCAGCCTGACGGCGGGCGAGATCCGGCGTCGGCGCCGTCACCGCGTTGAGGGCGCGGGCGGAGTCGGCCGCGGCCAGGCAGGCGTCGGTCAGCTCGACGGCGCCGATCGAGCCGTCGCGCAGGCGGTCACGGGCTTCGGCGATGGTGAGGGAGGCAAGCTCGGTCATGCTACTCGACGACCTTCGGCACGGTGAAGAAACCGTCGCGCGCGGCCGGCGCGTTGGCGAGGATGCGACCGGCGTCGCCGCCGTCGGACACCACGTCGTCGCGCCAGGGCAGGCGCATCGGCGTGACCGAGGTCATCGGCTCGACCCCGTCGACGTCGACCTCGCGCAGCTGCTCCATGAAGCCGAGGACGGCGCTGAGCTCGGCGGCGAGCGCCGGCAGGGCTGCGTCGTCGACCGCGATGCGGGCGAGATGCGCCACTCGGCGCGCGGTCTGCTCGTCGATCGACATGGGGGAGAGCCTCCGCGGTCGGAACCGCGCCGCTTTACCGCGCGGCCCCGGGGCGTGCAAGCAAGCCCGCTTTCAAACCCGGATCTTTTGCCGGGCGGCGTCGGCCAGGAAGGCCGAGCGCGACTGGCCGGCAGCTTCCGCCGCGCGGTCGACGGCGCCGAGCAGGTTTTCGTCCATCGAGATGTTGATGCGCACCGACCTCCCCGGCAGCTCGAAAGGGACGAGCGCCAGCACCGCGCCCTCCTGATCTGACCGGAACGCCGGATCCCACTGCAGCTCGTCGAGCGAGCGCGGCACCGGAACGACCTCGCCGTCCTGCACCATGCCAGCAACGTGAAAGGTGAGCACCTCGCTGCCCTTGCGGAGCACGTCCTCCGCCGATCGGGCGGTGGTGACGGCGCCGGGGAAGTCGGGGAAGGAGATCCCGAGAACCCCATCCAAGGCGTGGATCAGCGCGTATGTGAGCGGCATCTCGTCTCTCCTACCAATCCCAGCCCGCCTGTCGGAAGATCGAGCGGAGGGGATCGGGTCGGCTCCCATGTCGAGCGTGACCTTGCCAGGCCGCGCCGGATGCGCGTACTAAACGTGATCGCCCGGGCCCTTGCGCTTCAGCACCCAGCCATCGGCTCGCAGCAGTCGAACGACCTCGCGCGGTCGCAGCGGCTGGGTCGGCCTTGGCACTTTCCGGCTCCGGCAGTTGTGTATCTATACACACGCCTTGCGTCTTCAAGCAAGGTGCGCAGGCGGCGGGTGCCGCACCAGCACGCGGATCATCCACCAGAGCATCACCGCGTTGACGAGGTGCCAGAGGAAATGCGTGCCTGCCGGCCAGGCCCCGCAGGCGGCGCGGTCGACGGTGCGGAAGAGGAGCGACAGTGCAAGCAGGCCGGCGCCGGCGAGGAGGCCGCGCGCGGTGGCCGGCGCCCGGCGGCGCAGGGCGAAGGCATAGGCGGCGATCAGGAGCGGCACGGCCACGTAGTCGGCCGAGCCGTTGAGCGGGCCGACGGTGGCGCGGACGAGCGCCGCCACCGTCAGGCTCGCGGGGACGAAGGCCGCGGCGGCGAGGCAGCCGGCCCAGGCGGGCACGGCGAAGAAGCGCATGGTGGCGAGCGCGAGATAGGCGAGGATGAAGATCTGGATCGGCAGGACGTCGGCCGCCATCGCCCAGATTTGCGCGACGGTGTGGAAGAGGAGCGAGCCGAGGCCGATGGCGGCGAGGAGGATCGCCAGCGCCTGCCCGGCGCGGTCGCCCTCGCGCGCCGCGAGCCGCCAGACCGCCCAGGCGGCGACAAGGAAGGCGAGGTTCGAGACGGCGTTGAGCGGCTCGGCCCAGAGTCCGGGGCCGGCGCGCTCGCAGTAGGCATTGACGGCGCGAGTCCAGTCCATCGAGAGTCCCCCTCGCCGTCGGCGGCGGCGGCGATATCTTCGACCAGATAGCTGTCTTCCGCGGAGGAGCGACCATGAGACTGACCTGGCTCGGCCACGCCGGCTTTCGCATCGAGATCGGGGACCAGGTGCTGCTGGCCGATCCCTGGCTCAGCCATCCGCTGTTCGACGCCAGCCGGCGCGACGAGATGATAGCCGGCACCACGCACATCCTCATCACCCACGGCCACTTCGATCACATCGCCGATACCGTGGCCATCGCGAAGGAGCGCCGCGTGCCCGTCGTCGGCATCTTCGACCTGATGAATTACTGGCAGGAGGCGCACGGCATCGAGGTCATCGGCTTCAACAAGGGCGGCACGGTGCGGCTCGGCGACGTCGCGGTGACGATGGTGTCGGCGACGCATTCGTCGTCGTTCGGCGGCCCGCACGGCCCGGTCTACGCCGGCACCGAGGCGGGCTACATGATCGCTGGCGAGGGCCGGACGATCTATCTCTCGGGGGACACCGACGTGATGGCGGACATGGCCGTCTTCGAGGATCTGCACCATCCCGAGATCGGCATCCTCTGCGCCGGCGGGCACTTCACCATGGACATGCAGCGCGCCGCCTATGCCGCGAGAAAGTTCTTCAACTTCAAGACCGTCATCCCGTCGCACTACCGCACCTTCCCGGTGCTGGCGCAGTCGGCCGAGGCGCTGGTCGCGGCACTCCCCGGCGTCCGTGTGCTGACGCCCGACGTGCACGAGACGGTCGAGCTCTGATGCCGTCGCTCGACCTCGCGGGCGACGCGCCGCCGCCCGGGCTGTCGCAGCCGCTGGCAGCGCTCTGGTGGCTCGGCAAGGGCGGGTTCGCCACCGGCCCGGCGTGGGAGCGGGCGCACGAGATCTGCCAGGCGAGCGAAGGCGTCGCCGATTTCGACCGGGTGCACGCGCTCGCGCACTGGATCGAGGGCGACCGGGCGAATTCCGACTACTGGTATCGCCGCGCCGGCTGCCGTCCGACGGGCGGCGATCCGCGCGCGGAATGGGAGCATCAGGTGGCGGCGCTGCGGCGCTGAGGCGGAAGCTTGTCCGGCGGCCGGGGAGAACCATGATCGTCGGCGGGAAGAGACGAGGGTGAGCGGCAGATGGACACGACCGAGGAACGCGCGTCGGCGCTCGCCCCGCTCGGCATCCCGACCTTCCGGGCGATCTGGGTCGCGAGCCTCGCGTCGAACTTCGGCGCGCTGATCCAGTCGGTCGGTGCCGCCTGGATGATGACCTCGATCAGCAACCAGGCGGACATGGTGGCGCTGGTGCAGGCGTCGACCACGCTGCCGATCATGGTGTTCTCGCTCGCCTCCGGGGCGGTGGCCGACAACTTTAACCGGCGCACCGTGATGCTGATGGCGCAGATCTTCATGCTCTGCGTCTCCGTCCTCCTGACGCTCGCGGCGTGGAAGGGCCTGCTGACGCCCTGGCTGCTCCTCGGCTTCACCTTCCTGATCGGCTGCGGCACGGCGCTCAACAACCCGTCATGGCAGGCGTCGGTCGGCGACATCGTGCCGCGCATCCACCTGCCGGCGGCGGTGGCGCTCAACAGCGTTGGCTTCAACATCACCCGCAGCGTCGGGCCGGCAATCGGCGGCCTGATCGTGGCGACTGGCGGCGCCGCGGCGGCGTTCGCGGTGAACTGCCTGAGCTATCTCGGACTGATCTCGGTGCTGTTCTTCTGGCGACCGAAGCCGGCGGCGAGCCCGCTGCCGCGCGAGCGGCTGGGGCCGGCGATGGTGGCGGGGCTGCGCTATGTCGCGATGTCGCCGAACATCCTCAAGGTGCTGCTGCGCAGCTTTCTCTTCGGCCTCTCGTCGGTCGCGGTGCTGGCGCTCCTGCCGCTGGTCGCGCGCGAGCTGGTGCAGGGCGGGCCGCTGCTCTACGGCGGGCTTCTCGGCGCCTTCGGCGTCGGCGCGATCGGCGGGGCGTTCCTCGGCGGACCGCTGCAATTTGTGCTCGCCAGCGAGTGGATCGTGCGCCTGGCCTTCGTCGGCTTCGCCATCTGCTCGGCCGTCCTCGCGCTGGTGCCGAACGCGGCGGTGATCGGGGCGGCGATGCTGCTCGGCGGCGCTTCGTGGGTGCTGGCGCTCGCGCTCTTCAACGTGACCGTGCAGCTCTCGACGCCGCGCTGGGTGGTCGGGCGGGCGCTCGCGCTCTACCAGACCGCGGCCTTCGGCGGCATGGCGCTCGGCAGCTGGCTCTTCGGCGTGATCGCGGAAGACCACGGGCCGGAATCGGCGATGCTCTGGGCGGCGGGCGCCTCGCTGGTCTTCGGCGCGGTCGGGTTCCTCTTGCCGCTGCCGGCGCGCGGCGACCTCGACCTCGCGCCACTCAATCAGTGGACCGAGCCGGAGATCGGGGTGGACATCCAGCCGCGCTCCGGGCCGATCGCCATCTCGGTCGAATACCTGATCGACGAGGCCGACATCCCGGAATTTCTCGACGCCATGGCCGAGCGGCACCGGATCCGGGTGCGCGACGGCGCGCGCAGCTGGCAGCTCCTGCGCGACCTCGGCGACCCGCGGCTCTGGGTCGAGAGCTATCAGACGCCGACCTGGGTCGAATACGTCCGGCACAACACCCGCCGCACCATCGCCGACGCTGGCTGGACCGAACGGCTGCGGTCACTGCACCGCGGCGCGGAGCTTCCGGTCGTGCACCGGCGCATCGTACGGCAGGTGCGCTTCACGCCGAGCGACACGCTGACGAAGTCGCCGATCGACCTGCGCTGAGAACGGGCGCAGGGCGTGGCGCCGCGGCGTCCGTCATGGTATGCTCGGCTTGCGCATTTAAGACCTGCATATTCAATCCGGAGTCGTAGATGCCAATCGAGAAGCCAGAAGCCGCGTCGGCTGCCGAGTCATACTCCCTGACCGGCATCGTCGAGCAGAATGCCCGGGTGATCGTCGGCAAGAACAACCGCTGGACCGAGAACCATGCCGACCCGGCCGGTGCCGCTGACCTCGAACGACAGTTCGAGGCGCTGCTGCAGAAGATCGCCGCCGATCCCGCCCTGAACGAGGATACCCGCGCGCTCGCGCAGGCCAAGACCGAGGCCGTCGCCGAGGGTCTCGCGCAGGTGGCGGAGAAGCCCGCGGCGCTGCGCCGAGCGCTGCTCGACGCCAAGAGCTGGTTCGCCACGACCGCCACCTGGGTGGGCGGCGCGATCGGCGCCATCCTGAAGAGCGAGGCGGCGCAGAAGACGCTCGGCACCGTGACGGAGGCCGGGGTGACGGCGGCGGTCAAGTCGTTCACGGGCGCTCCCTGAACCAGAGCCAGGGGGCGCCCGGATGAGCGATCCACGCGGGGCTTCGTTCAGGCTCAAGGGGCAGCTCGGCGCGTCGGCCACGGCGATCGTCGGCTCCGGCAACGAATTGAGCGCGACGACCCACAACCACGCTCCCGTCTTCAATTTGCAGCTGAGCAGCCCGACCGAAGCGCAGGCCGTGCTGAAGGGATGGTGGGCGCAGGAAGGCCGTCGTCAGGTCCGGTCGCCGCTTCGACTGCTCGACCCGATCGTGCTGGTGAACCGACAAGCGGAAATCGAGGCGATCGCCGCCTTCCTGAATGGCGACGATGCGAGCGTGCTGTTCCTGGTCGGATTTGCCGGCATCGGCAAGTCGACGCTGGCGCGCGGCGGGCTGGAGCTGCGTGCCGGAGAAATCCCGGCCGTGTGGGTCGACTGCAGCGGCCTTTCGGCTGACCTCCTGGCGGAACATGTCCGCCGCGAGCTCGAGCCGGACGCGAGCCCCGATCCAACCTATGGCGCCGCGGCCGCCATCCCTGCCATGCTCCAGACGCCATGCGTCGTCGTTCTCGATGGGCTGGAGGCGCTGCTCGACGACAAGGACGACTTCGCCTCGCCGGACATGGTGAAGCTGCTGACCGCGCTGCGGGTGGATGACCACCGGGGCAAGATCATCGTCACGACGCGCCGCTTGCCGAAGGGCATCGGCAAGGGGACTCCGCGCGTCGTGTTGCTGAAGATCTCGGGCCTGAGCCTCGGGTGCTCGAAGGAGCTTTTTGCGCTCAGAGCCGGGCAGAGCGTGGCGGAGGTCGAGGCGGAGATCCCGGCGACTGCGTTCGCTCGGCTGCACGGGCACCCCAAGTTCATCGAGCTGGTCGCGAACTCGCTCGAGCTTCTGCCCGTGGCAGAGGTCGTCGGCCAGCTGCAGCAGTCGACCGGCATCGCCGACTACATCGACCGCGAGGTCGTCGGAAGGCTCGAGCCCGCGGCGCGGGAGGTGCTCGAGGTCGCCTCGATCTTCCGCGGCATCTTCGCCTACGAGGCGTTGAAGCAGGTGTATGGACGCCTCCATGGCGGCGCGCCGCTGGCGGCCGCGACCGTCCTTGCGCTGTCGCGACGCGCCATCCTCGACCGGGCGGAGGGCGATCGCTACTACCTCCACCCGCTGCTCGCCGCCGCCTTCGACCTGCCCCCGGAACAGGCGGCGCGGACCCATGCCGCCGCGGCGGCGGCGCTTCTGCCGGGCAAGGTGACGCTGGAGAGCGTCGGAGCCTGGGACGAGGGCCTCTACCATCTGCGGCAGGCAGCCGAGATCGGCGCGAGCGAGGAGTTCTTCCGGCCGTATTTCGAGTTCGTCCGCGAGAGGGGGCGTGCCGTCGGCTGGGCCGGCTTCCCGCGGCGACGGATCGAGGAGCTTCGAGCCGTCGGAGAGCTCGCCTCCGAGCCGGAGGATCTGTTCATCGTCTGGCTCGACCTGTCGCAATGCCTGCGGGAGGCCGGCGAGCGGGGCGAGGCGCTGGAGATCCTGCGGAACCTCGCGGTCGGCACGGAGGATTTGCCCGAGCGACCCGAAACCGACGACGAGAAGGCGATGGCGGCCATCGCTGCCCGCCTGAAGGTCGAGATCGGGCAGGTGACGGACGACTTGGAGGAGGCCCGGCGAATGGCGGCCGAAGCCGCGCCCTGGGTCGAGGCCGTCGGCGCGCTTGGCCTCCGGATCGACCTTGCCGCCCTGCGCTTCGAGAACGAGCGCCGCGCTGCGGTGATCGACCCTGCACGATTGCTGGCGGCCGCGGAGGCCTACTTCGCCGTCACTCAGGAGAGCGACGAGGATACCAACGCGCGCGCGGAGGCCTATTTCGCGCTTGCCGTTGCCAACATCAGCACCGGGAACACGGAAGCCGTCATCACCAACCTGGGGAACCAGCTTCGTGCGAAGGTGGCGTTGCGCAACCTGCCGGGAGTCTCGGCCGGCCTCTGGAACGTCGGGGCGGTCTCAAGGGTGATCTGGCGGGAGCTCTCGATTGCGGCGCTGGTTGCCTGCGGTCAGATGGAGCGCGAGTTCGGCGGTGACCACGTGGAAGCCCCGGAGTTGATCGACGAAGCGAACGCGGCAGTCGCTGAGGATGCTGCGCTGCGAGATCGTTGTCTTGAGATCCTGGCGGAGATATCCCCGGACCTGCCGCCCTATTTCGAGCGGGCGGTCCGGGGGATGTAAGCCTCAGAGCACCACAACCTTCGCGCCGACGTGGACGCGGTCGTAGAGGTCGATCACGTCCTGGTTCAGCATGCGGAAGCAGCCGGAGGAGGCCGCCCAGCCGATCGACCTCGGGGTGTTGGTGCCGTGGATGCGATAGCCCGAATCCGCGTCGCCGAAGTTGATGTAGAGCGCGCGGGCGCCGAGCGGGTTGGTGACGCCGCCGGGCTGGCCGTCCTTCCACCTCGCCACGTGCGGGTCGCGCGCGATCATCTCGGGCGGCGGGGTCCAGGTCGGCCATTTCGCGCGGCGGGCGATGTTGCCGCTGCCGGTCCACCCGAAGCCTTCGCGGCCGACGGCGATGCCGTAGCGCGTCGCCTTGCCCTCGCCCTCGACCAGGTAGAGGAACGGCCCGTGCGTGTCGATCACGATGGTGCCGGGCGGCTCGGCCGACGGGTAATTCACCTCGTTGCGCAGAAGCTCGCGATGGAAGGCAGCCACGTCGATCGCCGGCAGCGTCTTGTCGCCGTCCTTGCGCGAGGCGTACATCGCGACGAGGGCCGGGTCGGGCGCCGGCTTCTCCACCACGACCGGCGCGACGGTGGCGCGGGCCGCCTCCGGCGTCGGCGCGGGCTCGGTCACCGCCACCGGACCCGGCATCTCGGCGCAGCCGCCGAGGATCGCCGCCGCCAGCAGGAGCGCGGCGAAGCTTCGCGGGTTCATGTCAAGCATCACTCCAAACAACCGCTACACAAGTACGGGGGCCCGTGCGTCTTCCGCGCCGCGGCCCCGTCGCTCAGCCCGACACCGCCTCGATAGCCTTCAACCGTTGTCCAATGCTGAAGCGGACCGCTCGATGACCACCTCGCCGGAGACCGGGTCGGTGACGCCGCGGCCGCCGCCCAGGTCCTCGAGCCGGTCGCGGAAGCGGTCGAGAATGGCAATCATCCGCGGCCGCGCCGCCGCGAGCTTCTCCATGTCGGCCCACTGGCCGACGAGGCAGAAGTCACGCTCGCCGGTCTGCACCACGCGAAAGGCTTCGAGGCCGTCGAGCTCGGACAGATCCCGCTCCCGGTGAAACGTCAGGTACTCCTCGACGCATCCGGGCGTCAGGCGCATTCGCACGATGTTCATCGCGCTCATCATTGAGACCCCCCGAGGGTCGCCGCCGCGCCGTCGGACGCGCCGCGCCCTGAGCCAATCCTAGTCGCAAGCAGGATTGCGCTCAATCGGGGTTCCCGAAGCACGCCCTGAACGGCGGTATTTTACTCGCGATTCGCTGCGGCATAGATCATGTCGATCAGCGCCTGGTTGCCGCGGGAGAACTCGAGCGTGCAGCCGAAGGGCACGCCGTCGAGGACGCTCGCGTTGAACGCGTCGATCTGGCCGCGGTACTGGTCGGAGCGCGGAAACCGCTCGAGGACCGTCCGGCCGTCGGCGTTGCGCAGCTCGATCACCGGGTCGCCGTAGGCCCCGGCGTTGAACGGCGCAGCGAGGCTCAGCCAGCCGCGGTCGCCGTGGAACGTCATCAGTTGCCGCGGCGCCATGCGCATCGAGACATAGAAGTCGAGCTCGAAGTCCGGGAAGGCGACCACAGCTCGCGCCGTAGCATCGATTCCGGCCTCCCAGTCGATGCGGGCCCAGGGCACCGCCACGGGCTCGGCGCCGGTGACGAAGCGGGTGCCGATCGCGGGATAGACGCCGATGTCGCGCAGTGCGCCGCCGCCGAGGCTCGCCTGGTTGCGGATGTTGCCCGGGTCGGGATTGTCGAAGCTGAACGCGCCCTGCACCTGGCGGAGCCGGCCGATCGCGCCTTCCGCGACCAGCGCGCGCGCCCGGAGCCACTGCGGATGGTGCGTGACCATGAAGGCCTCGGCGGCGACGAGCCCGGTCGCGTCGCGGAGCGCGATGAGCGCGTCGATCTCGCCGGCCGCGAGCGCAATCGGCTTCTCGCAAAGCACGTGCTTGCCGGCGCGAAGCGCCTTTGCCGTCCACGCGACGTGGGCGTCGTTCGGCAGCGGGATGTAGACCGCATCGACGCCCGGATCGGCGAGGAGCACGTCGTAGTCGTCGTGCAGGCGCACCGCGCCGTAGGGCGCCGCCAGCGCCGCGGCCTTGCCGGGCGTCCGGCTCGCCACGGCGACGAGCTCACCCCGGTCGCTCATGTGGATCGCCGGCGCCACCCATTCGCGCGCGATCCTCGCCGCGCCCAGCACGCCCCAGCGCACCCGCCCCTCGCTCATCCCCTGCCCCCCTTGCGGTCGGCCCGGACCCTAGGCGCGTGGCCGGGGCGAGGCAAAAGGAAACGCACGGAGGCCGGCTTGCCTCGGGGCCGCGCCCGGCGGATGCTGGGGAGAAGCCGGAGGAGACTGCCCGATGCCCGACCTGCCGCTCCCGCTCCTGCCCGCCGAGGGTGGCTGCCGCTGCGGCCGGGTGCGCTTCCGCATCTCCGCACCGCCCCTCGTCACCATGGCCTGCCACTGCACCGGCTGCCAGCGCATGACCGCAAGCGCCTTCTCGCTCAGCGCCGCGATCCCGTCCGACGGCTTCGCGGTCATCGCCGGCGAGCCGGTCATCGGCGGCCTGCACGCCGCCGCGCGGCATCACTTCTGCAGCTGGTGCATGAGCTGGCTCTTCACCCGCATCGAGGCGATGGACTGGTTCGTCAACGTCCGTGTGACCCTTCTCGACGACCCCTCCTGGTACGTGCCCTTCGTCGAGACCTGCACCCGGGAGAAGCTGCCCTGGGCCGCGACCCCGGCCCGCCACGCCTACCCCGCGTTCCCGCCGCCCGAGGCCTTCGCGGGCCTCATTGCCGAATACCGCGGCGCGACCGGGCAGACAGCCTGAGCGGCGGCCCTCCGGCGGCCCTCAGTCGGGCTTGCGTCCGGCGCCGGCGCCGCTATCGTCCCCGCCAACGCCCGGAACAAGAGGCACGAGGGAGGCTCCCGGCAATGACCGGACCATTACCGCATTCCGACGACGCAGGCGGGCTGTGGCTCGGCCGCGCGTGGGACGACCGCGCCGGCGGGCCGTGCGTCGTCACCGTGCGCGAGGGCGTCGTCGTCGACGTCACGGCACCCGCCGCGGCGACCGTCCGCGACGTGCTCGAGCTCGACGATCCGGCCGGCTGGCTGCGCGAGGCGCCCGGCCGCGCGCTCGGGCCGGTCGACGCCTTGGCCGAAGCGCTGCGCCTGCTCGCGCCCTGCGACCTGCAGGCGCTCAAGGCCTGCGGCGTCACCTTCGCGCGCTCGATGATCGAGCGGGTGATCGAGGAGCGCGCCGCCGGCGACCCGACGCGGGCCGAGGCGATCCGCGAGCGCATCGCCGGTCTGATCGGCGCCTCGCTGCGCGACATCCGTCCGGGCAGCGAGGCCGCCGCTGCGGCGAAGGCAGCACTTCTCGCCGAGGGGTTGTGGAGCCAGTACCTCGAGGTCGGCATTGGCCCCGACGCCGAGGTCTTCACCAAGGGCCAGCCGATGTCGGCGGTGGGCTGGGGTGCCACGGTCGGCATCCATCCGGTCTCGCGCTGGAACAATCCAGAGCCCGAGGTGGTGCTCGCGGTGTCGAGCCGCGGCCGGATCGTCGGCGCCACGCTCGGCAACGATGTGAACCTGCGCGACGTCGAGGGGCGCTCGGCGCTCTTGCTCGGCAAGGCCAAGGACAACAACGCCGCCTGCGCCATCGGCCCGTTCGTTCGGCTGTTCGACGCGGACTTCGGCCTCGACGACGTGCGCGCCGCGGAGCTCGCGCTGAGCGTCGAGGGAGCCGACGGCTTCCTGATGGGCGGCCGATCGTCGATGCGCGAGATCAGCCGCGACCCGGCCGATCTCGTGGCCCAGACCATCGGGCGACACCACCAGTACCCCGACGGGCTGATGCTGTTTCTCGGGACGATGTTCGCGCCGGTGCAGGACCGCGACGCGCCGGGCCAGGGCTTCACCCATCACGCTGGCGACAGGGTGACGATCTCCGCACCCGGTTTCGGGGCGCTCGTCAACACCGTGGGCCTTGCAACCGAGGCGCCGGAATGGACGTTCGGCACGGGTGCGCTGATGCGCAACCTCGCGGCGCGCGGCCTTCTCGTGGAAAGGGCGTGACCGCATGGCGCTGCACTGCAACCTGATCGACGGCCCCTGGACCGCGGGCGAGGCGGCGCCGAACCGAAGTCTGGGAGACGTCAACGACGGGGTCGGCGAGGACACTCGCGCCGCGGTCGCGGCGGCCGAGGCCGCGTTCCCCGGCTGGTCGCGCTCGGGTCCGCTCGAGCGGCAGGGGGTGCTGCGCGGGGCCGCCGACGCGCAGGGGTGCTTCGCGGAGGAGGTCTACACCACCGTCAAGGCCGCCTTCGCGCTGGTCTGAGGGCACGGGTATGGGGCAGATCAGGGTCGGCGTCGGTGGCTGGGTGTTCGAGCCCTGGCGCGGCAGCTTCTATCCCGAGGGACTGGCGCAGAAGCGCGAGCTCGAGTTCGCGAGCCGGGCGCTGACCTCGATCGAGATCAACGGCACGTTCTACGGCTCGCAGAAGCCCGCGAGCTTCCGCCGCTGGCGCGACGAGACCCCGGACGACTTCGTCTTCGCGCTCAAGGGGCCGCGGTTCGCCACCAACCGGCGGGTGCTGGCCGAGGCGGGCGACTCGGTCGAGCGCTTCTTCACCACCGGCGTGCTCGAGCTCGGACCCAAGCTCGGGCCGATCAACTGGCAGCTCGCTGCGACGAAGAAGTTCGACCCCGAGGACTTCGCCGGCTTCCTCGCGCTGCTGCCGAAGACGATCGACGGCCGCGCCATCCGCCACGCGGTCGAGGTCCGGCATCCGAGCTTCGCGGTGCCGGAGATCGTGGCGCTGGCGCGCGCGCACGGCGTCGCCATCGTCGCGGCGGGGGATTCCGCCTACCCGGCGATCGCCGACGCGACCGCGCCATTCGTGTACGCGCGGATCATGGGGACCGAGCCGGCGCACCCCGCGGGCTACCCGCCCGAAGCCCTCGATGCCTGGGCCGCGCGCGGGCGGGCCTGGGCCGAGGGACGCGCGCCGGACGGCCTCGCGCTGCTGGCGCCGCCCGAGCCCGGCGATCGCGACGTCTTTCTCTACGTCATCAGCGGCGCCAAGGAGCGCAACCCGGCCGCGGCGCAGGCGCTGATCGAGCGGCTGGGGCGAGCGTAGGAGACCCGAATTCCCCGACTCAAGTAGGGCCTTCGCCCTGCGGGTCCCGGCCCGACAGGGAAAGGCGTCAATGCCGCGCTTTCCGGGCCGTCGGCCGCGAACCTCTCACCCCTCCCCGGCCGCCGCAGCGCCCGTTGGCGCCAGCCGGCCGAAGTCGGGGGCGGCGGTGTCCTGGCCCGCGTCGATGATGCCGCGGCGGATCGCGCGCGTGCGGGTGAAGTAGGCATAGAGGTGCTCGCCGTCGCCGAGCCGGATCGCCCGCTGCAGCGCGAAGATCTCCTCGGTGAACCGGCCGAGGATGTCGAGCGTCGCCTCGCGGTTGTTGAGGAACACGTCGCGCCACATGGTCGGGTCGGACGCCGCGATGCGGGTGAAGTCGCGGAAGCCGGCGGCGGAGTAGTTGATGACCTCCTGCTCGGTGACCCGGCTCAGGTGGTCGGCGACGCCGACCATGGTGTAGGCGATCAGGTGCGGCACGTGGCTCGTCACCGCCAGCACCAGGTCATGGTGGTCGGGCTCCATCGTGTCGACGCGCGCCCCGAGCGCGCGCCAGAACGCCACCAGGTCGGCGACCGCCGCGGGGTCGCTGCCCGGCAGCGGCGTCAGCAGGCACCAGCGGTTGTCGAAGAGCGAGGCGAAGCCGCTCGCCGGGCCGGAATGCTCGGTGCCGGCCAGCGGATGACCGGGGATGAAGTGCACGCCGGCCGGCAGATGCGGCGCGACCGCATCGATGACCGCGCGCTTGACCGAGCCGACGTCGCTGACCGTGGCGCCGGGCGCGAGATGCGGCGCGATCGCCGCGGCCATCTCGCCCATCGCGCCCACCGGCACGCAGAGGAGGACGAGGTCGGCGCCTTCCACCGCCGCGGCCGGCGTGTCGAAGACGTGCGCGAGCCCGAGCCGCGCTGCCTCGGCCCGGGTCGTCGCCGAGCGGGCGTAGCCGGTCAGCTCGACCGGCGCCCCGGTGCGGCGCACCGCGTGGCTGATCGACGAGGCGATCAGCCCGAGCCCGATCAGTGCGACGCGGCGATAGCGCATCAGGCGCGCACCTTGAGGAAGTCGCCGATGACGGCGGCGACGCGGGCGCAGGCCGCGGCGTCGCCGACGGTGATCCGGAGCGCCTCGGGAAAGCCGTAGCCCGCGACCCGCCGCACGATGATGCCGGCCACGCGCAGCGCCCGGTCGCAGGCCGCGGCCTCGGCGCCGTCGCGGAAGCGCGCGAGCACGAAGTTGGCCGCCGAGGCGTCGCAGCCGACGCCGAGCGCCCTGAGCGCCTCGGTCAGCACGGCGCGGTTGGCGGCGTTCTCGGCCTGGCAGCCCTGCAGCCAACGGGTATCGCGCACCGCCGCCTCGGCCGCGGCGAGCGCCGGCGTCGACAGGTTGAACGGCCCGCGCACCCGGTTCAGCACGGCCATGACGTGCGCGGGCCCGTAGCCCCAGCCGACCCGCAGCGCGCCGAGCCCGTAGATCTTCGAGAAGGTCCGGGTCATCACCACGTTGTCACGGGCATCGACCAGGCTGGCGTGGCCGTCGAAGCCGGCGACGAACTCGGCATAGGCACCGTCGAGCACGAGGAGCGCCTGCGGCGGCAGCCCAGCCGCCAGCCGCGCGATCTCGGCCTCGTCCACCATCGTGCCGGTCGGGTTGTTCGGGTTGGCCACGAAGACCAGCGCCGTCCGCTCGCTGCAGGCGGCGAGGATCGCGTCGACGTCGGTGGTTCGCGCGCGCTCGCGCACCTCGACGGGGGTGGCGCCCGCCGCCAGCGCGGCGATGCGGTACATCGCGAAGCCGTGCTCGGTGTGGACGACCTCGCGGCCCGGCCCGGCGTAGGCCTGGGTCAGGAACGCGATGATCTCGTCGGAGCCCGCGCCGCAGATGATCCGCGCCGCATCGAGCCCGTGCACCTCGGCGATCGCGGTCCGGAGCGCCAGGTGGTCGGAGCTCGGGTAGCGGTGAAGCGTCGCGCCCGCGGCCTGGTACGCCGCCAAGGCCGAGGGTGGCGCGCCGGCCGGGTTCTCGTTCGAGCTGAGCTTCAGCACCTCGGCGTGGCCGGCGAGCGTCGACTCGCCGCCGACATAGAGCGCGATGTCGAGGATGCCGGGCTGCGGCCGGATCGTCGGGTGCTCGGAGGTCGGATGCTCGGACATGGGGCGCGCCTCGGTTCCAGTCGGCGCGTCTCTAGCCCGCGCGGCTTGCGAACGCCAGCCGCTTCCCGTCCCGGCGCGGCCCCGCGCGATCACGCGCTCGCGGGAATGTGCCGTTGCCGGCGAGGGTTCCGCCACGCTATGACAGCGCGCGCGAGCCCGGAACGGGCCGCAAGCCACGAGGAGGCAGATGGAAATGCGGATGGCAACCCTGAAGGGCGTGACGATCGCCGTGCTGGGCGCGGCGGCGCTGGCCGCGTGCTCGCAGCCGAGCGGCGATTCCGTCGCCGCGAACCAGGCGCAGGTGGCGCAGTCGGTGCAGTTCGGCACCATCGTGTCGAGCCGCGCCGTGACGGTCCAGGGCAGCCAAGGCGCCCAGGCCGCCGGTGCGGTGATCGGCGGCATCGCCGGCGCAGCGCTCGGCCAGAACATCGGCGCCGGCACCGGCCAGGTGCTCGCGACC
>JBDHSS010000029.1:0-16790 GCA_039808205.1 Paracoccaceae bacterium
GAAGGCCTTCTCGATCAGGAACTGCCCCGGCTCGGAGTTCGAGCCCTCGATCATGCCGGCGGCCTCGCAGAGCGCCTTGTGCTCCTGCAGCATCGCCATCGAGCCGCAGATCATCACCCGGTCGGTCGCCGGGTCGAGCGGGCCGCCGGTCGCCGCGGCGAGCCGGCCGTCGCGGATCCAGTCGGTCATCCGCCCCATGGCGGGGCTTGCCTCGCGCGTGGTGGTGGGCAGGTGCAGGAGCTTGCTCCCGACCATCTCGGCCAGCATCTCGTCGCCCGCGATGCGCGCGAGGATGTCGCGGCCGTAGTCGAGCTCGCGCACCTGGCGGCAGGTGTGGGTGAGCACGACCTGCTCGAACTTCTCGTAGGTCTCGGGGTCGCGGATGATCGAGGCGAAGGGGGCGATGCCGGTGCCGGTCGCGAACAGGAAGAGCCGCTTGCCGGGCAGGAGCGCGTCGTGCACCAGCGTGCCGACGGCCTTCGGGCGCAGCACGATCTCGTCGCCGGCCACGAGGTGCTGCAGCCGCGAGGTCAGCGGACCGTCCGGCACCTTGATCGAGTAGAACTCGAGCGTGTCGTCCCAGGCGGGCGAGGCGATCGAATAGGCGCGCACCAGCGGCTTGCCGTCGACGATGAGCCCGATCATCACGAACTCGCCGGAGCGGAAGCGGAAGCCCTGCGGCCGGTCGCAGTTGAACGAAAAGGTGCGCTCGGTCCAGTGCCGGATGTTCGCGACCTTGAGGAGCGCCATGCCGCGCAGCGCCTTGTCGACAACCTGGTTCATCGCTCGCCTCGCCGGGTATCGCCCGCTCTTACACGCTCGGGGGCGGAACGGGAACCCCTTGGGGCGCGGGCGGTGGGCGCGGGCGGCGCATCGGCGTTGCCGGTTGGTTAACCCGCCAGCTTGTTCCCGCGAAGCAGCAAGTTATGGTGGCAGCCAGCGATTCCGCCGGCCGGGGGCTTCCGGCCGCGGAACTGTGCAAAGAGAAGAACAGGGAGACCGTCTTGAAACGCATCCTTCTCGCCGGCGCCGCCGGCGCCTGCCTCGCGACCGCGGCCATCGCCGAGCCTGCGAACATCGGCATCATCCTCGGCTTCACCGGGCCGCTCGAGTCGATCACCCCGGCGATGGCGGGCTCGGCCGAGCGCGCGCTCGCCGAGGCGTCGGAGTCGGGCAAGCTGCCGGGCGGGCTGACGCTCGCGCCGGCGCGCGCCGATTCGACCTGCATCGACGCCGCCGCCGCCACCACCGCGGCGCAGCAGCTCGTGAACGCGCAGAAGGTCGCGGCGATCGTCGGCGCCGACTGCTCGGGCGTCACCACCGCGATCGCCAACAACGTCGCGGTTCCGGCCGGCGTCGTCATGGTGTCGCCGTCGGCGACCTCGCCCGCGCTCACCACGATCAAGGATGACGGCTACTTCTTCCGCACCGCGCCGTCGGACGCGCGCCAGGGCGAGGTGCTGGCCGACGTGGTCAGCGAGAAGGGCATCACCGAGGTGGCGGTGACCTTCACCAACAACGACTACGGCAAGGGCCTCGCGGAGAGCTTCACCAAGGCGTTCGAGGCCAAGGGCGGCAAGGTGCTGATCTCGGCACCGCACGAGGACGGCAAGGCCGACTACTCCTCCGAGGTCGCGGCCCTGCAAGCCTCGGGCGCCAAGACGCTGATGGTCTTCGGCTACGTCGACCAGGGCGGCGTCGGGATCGTGCAGGCGTCGCTCGACACCGGCGCGTTCGAGAGCTTCGTCTTCGGCGACGGCATGTACGGCGAGAGCCTGATCAAGAAGATCGGCGACGAGATCAACGGCAAGGTGATCGGCAGCCTGCCCGGCGTCGAGGGAGAGGCGGCGGAGAAGTTCGCGGCCTATGCCAAGGCGCACGGCATGGACCCGACCGGCACCTACGTGCCGGAGAGCTATGACGCCGGCGCGCTGATCGCGCTGTCGATCGCCGCGTCGGGCAGCGCCGACCGCACCGGCATCCGCGACAAGATGATGGGGGTGGCGAACGCGCCCGGCGAGAAGATCTACGCGGGCGAGCTCGCCAAGGGGATCGAGCTCGCGGCCGCCGGCACCGACATCGACTACGAGGGGGCGACCGGCGTCGAGCTCGTCGAGCCCGGCGAGGCGCGCGGCTCGTACCGGATCTACGAGATCAAGGACAACGGTTTCGCGACGCTCGGCTATCGCTGAGCGCGAGAGCGGCCGGCAGCGCCGGCCGCGCCACGCTTCGGGGGCGCGCGCATGATCCGAGTCGAGGACCTGCACCTGCACTTCGGCGGCATCCGTGCCGTCGACGGCGCCTCGATCGCCATCGCCAAGGGCTCGATCACCGGGCTGATCGGGCCGAACGGCGCGGGGAAGTCGACGCTCTTCAACGTCATCGCCGGGCTCTTCAAGCCGACCTCCGGCCGGGTCTGGCTCGACGGCGAGGACATCACCGGCCTCGCCCCGCACGCGCTCTTCCACAAGGGGCTGCTGCGCACGTTCCAGATCGCGCACGAGTTCGGCTCGCTCTCGGTGCGCGAGAACCTGATGATGGTGCCGCCGGCGCAGCCCGGCGAGACGCTGTGGGACGCCTGGTTCAAGGGCGGCAAGGTGCGGGCCCGCGAAGCCGAGGTGCGCCGGCGCGCCGACCAGGTGATCGACTTCCTCGAGATCGGCCACGTCGCGGACGAGCTCGCCGGGAACCTGTCGGGCGGGCAGAAGAAGCTGCTCGAGCTCGGCCGCACGATGATGGTCGACGCGAAGGTCGTCTTCCTCGACGAGGTCGGCGCCGGGGTCAACCGGACGCTGCTCAACACCATCGGCGACGCGATCCTGCGGCTCAACCGCGAGCGCGGCTATACCTTCTGCCTGGTCGAGCACGACATGGACTTCATCGGCCGGCTCTGCGATCCGGTCATCGTCATGGCGGAGGGCAAGGTGCTGACCGAGGGCGCGCCGGCGGCGGTGATGCAGAACGAGGCGGTGATCGAGGCCTATCTCGGGCGCGGCTTGAAGAATCGGCCGGCGCGAGCCACGTAGCGACCCCGCCCCGTATCCGCGGGCTGACCGGTTGGCGTTCAGGCCGCGTGGAGCACCGGGCAGTCCGCCGCGTGCCGGCGCGCCCATGCCTCCTCGCGCAGCTCGCGACGCTCCTGGATCTGCCAGGCCGCGAGCTCGCTGGGCTCCCATTCGACGAGAAGCAGCGCGCCCTCCGTGCCGGTCGTGCTGCGCAACACCCGGCCTTTCCATCCGGCCTGCTGCACCGCGCGGAAGGCTGCCGGAAACACCACTCCGAAGAAGCGATCGACTCCGGAGCGCTGGCAATGCCGGCAGAGGCCAAGGAGCAGGTCCGACGTCGCGGTCAGACGTTGGCTCGGCGTCAGGGCGGGCGAGGTGCAAAGCCGAGTGATCTCGACTCCTGCGGCCAGCTCTGGCCCCCACAGCACGGGAAAGTGCTTCTCCACCATGCAGCCCGCCCGTGCCGGCCTCAGCCGCACCGAGGCCAGGTGCCGACCGCTCTCGGCGGTCACGCAGTAGGTGGTGGCGTCGTCGTCGTATTCGTCGATCTCCAGGCCGCTTTCGGTTCGCTGGAGGTCCCAGCGATGCCGGTCCACGAACTGGCGGCCGCGATCGGCCAGCATGGTGTGGCGCAGCCGCACGGCGCGCTCGAGATCCTGCGCAGTCAGGACAGAGAACATTCTGATCTCCCGTGTCTTCGTCGACCAGACTTTTCCGCAACATGATTAACGCGTTCCATATTCGTTCCGGGAATTCCGGTAGAACTTTCATGATCACTTTACGCGCCCGGCGGATTGTCGCCGACACGGTGTGCCAAGTTCCGAGTGTCCGCGAATGCCAGAATGGGCCGAAGACTCCATGCGAGAGGCGATTGAGACGTTGGCCCGGATGGGCCGTAACGATCTTGCTTCCGACCTCGGCAGGATCGCTGCGAAAATCGATTTCGACGACCTCGAGGTCCTGCGCTGCCCGGGGACCGATCGGATCGCCGACGCCATCCTCGAAGCGGATTCGTTCGCCGGTCTCGCAAGCCTGCTGGGCCGGATCGCGGCGGCGATGTCGTTTCAGCACTGCACCCTGCACGTCGTGAGCGAAGCCGCGACCACCAACTTCAGCACCAAGGTGATCACGACCTATCCCAGCGCCTGGGTGTCGCGATACGTCGATCGCCGCTACCACTCCATCGACCCGGTCATGCGCGCTTGCACGACCAGCATCCACGGCTTTCACTGGCATCGTCTGAGCCGGAGCTCTCCCGTCGCCGAGAGCTTCTGGCGCGACTTCACGGCGCATGGGCTCGGGTCGACGGGATACACCCAGCCGATCGTCACCGAACGCGGCGACAAGCTCGCCCTCTCGGTGTGCTCGCTGATGGAGCCGGATCGATTCGAATCGGTGATCGCCCGGTATGAGTCGGATCTCGTGAGCCTCTGCATCTTCCTGAGCGATGCCTTCTGCACCCTGGCGTCGGAGATGCGGCCGACATCCTTCAATCCGAGCGACGACCAGCTGACGATCCTCCGGGCGCTGGCGCTCGGCGCCGACGAAGCCGAGCTCAGCGCGCGGACCTACCAGTTCGGCTCGTACGCGACGCTGGCAAGGTCGATCTGCGAGCTGTTCCGGACCCGGACCGTCACCGCGGCCGCCATCCTCGCCGGGCGCATCGGGATCCTGAGCGAGGCTCCGCTCGGCAAGGCGGACATCCTCGAAGCCTGCGGGGACGCCATCGAGGCTGCCGAGATCGGCACGCCGCTGCGCCGCCTGGCGCGAGCCCGCAATCTCGCCGAGGCCATCCCGCCCGGAGAATGATCTTCTCCAGTAACGCGCTCCGATCGGCGGACTTGCATGGGAGGCGACAGCCAGACTAGCAAGGGCAAGGTGAGGGGCACATGAGCGACAACAGAGCCTGCCGACGTCCTGCGGCGATCAAAGGCGCGAACCCCGGCTGGGCGGCGCGATGAGCTTCCTGCGCGCGGAGGCGATGACCGGCGGCTATGGCGCGGCCGACGTGCTGCATGCCTGCACGCTCGCGGTCGACCGCGGCGAGATCGCGGTCATCGTCGGGCCGAACGGGGCCGGCAAGTCGACGGCGATGAAGGCGGTCTTCGGCATGCTGCCGCTGCGCGCCGGCACGGTGACGCTCGACGGCCGCGACATCACCCGCTTCTCGCCGCAGCAGCGCGTGCATGCGGGCATGGGGTTCGTGCCGCAGGTTCGGAACGTCTTCGTGTCGATGTCGGTCGAGGAGAACCTCGAGATGGGCGCCTTCATCCGCGACGACGATTTCAGCGAGACAGTGGAGCAGGTATTCGCGCTCTTTCCGATCCTGAAGGCCAAGCGCCGGCAGCCGGCGGGCGAGCTCTCCGGCGGCCAGCGCCAGCAGGTGGCGGTGGGCCGCGCGCTGATGACGCGCCCGAGCCTGCTCATGCTCGACGAGCCGACCGCGGGGGTGTCGCCGATCGTGATGGACGAGCTCTTCGACAAGATCCTCGAGGTGGCGGCGACCGGCATCGCCATCCTGATGGTCGAGCAGAACGCCCGCCAGGCGCTCGCGATCGCCGATCGCGGCTACGTGCTGGTGCAGGGGCGCAACCGCTTCACCGACACCGGGGAGGCGCTGCTCGCCACCCCGGAGGTCCGGCGAACCTTCCTCGGGGGCTGAGCGTGGCGAACCTGCTGAACGCGCTGGTGCTGTTCGCGAACTTCGTGGTGGTGCCCGCCACCGCCTACGGGGCGCAGCTCGCGCTCGGGGCGCTCGGGGTCACGCTGATCTACGCGGTGCTGCGGTTCTCGAACTTCGCCCACGGCGACATGATGGCGTTCGGAACGATGATCGTGATCCTGGTCACCTGGGCGCTGCAGGCGGCGGGCGCGAGCCTCGGGCCACTGCCGACGGCGCTGATCGCGCTGCCGGTCGGGATCCTCGGCACGGTGGCGCTGGCGCTCGTCACCGACGCCTGGGTCTACCGCTTCTATCGGCGGCAGCGCTCGGCGCCGGTGATCTTCGTGATCGCGAGCGTCGGCGTGATGTTCGTCTACAACGCGCTGACCCGCTTCGTGATCGGCACCGACGACCAGCGCTTCGAGGACGGGGCGCGCTTCGTGGTGCGCGCATCCGACTTCAAGGCGGCGACCGGACTCGCCGAGGGGCTGGCGATCCGCTCGTCGCAGCTCCTGACCGTGGTGGTGATGGTCGTCACCGTCGGGTTCGTGTTCTGGTTCCTGCAGAAGACCCGCACCGGGAAGGCGATGCGCGCCTATTCCGACAACGAGGATCTGGCGCTGCTCTCGGGCATCAGCCCGGAGCGGGTTGTGCGCCTGACCTGGATCCTCGCGGCGGCGCTCGCGGTGATCGCCGGCACGCTCTACGGGCTCGACAAGTCGTTTCGGCCGTTCACCTATTTCCAGCTGCTGCTGCCGATCTTCGCGGCGGCGATCGTCGGCGGCATCGGCCAGCCGCTCGGGGCGGTGGCGGGCGGCTTCGTCGTCGCCTTCTCCGAGGTGATGGTCACCTATGCCTACAAGGCGTTCCTCGTCTACCTGCTGCCCGAGGCGTGGCGACCGGAGGGGCTCGTGCAGCTGCTCGGCACCGACTACAAGTTCGCGGTCTCGTTCATCATCCTGGTCGTCGTGCTCCTGATCCGGCCGACCGGCATCTTCCGGGGGCGGGTGATATGACCGCGCGCGGCGCCTGGCTCTATGCGGCGATGGCGGTGCTTCTCGTCGTCGTCGGGCTGGTGCAGGGCTGGGTGGTGGCGCTGTCGATCGTGCAGCTCTGCCTGATCTCGGCGGTCATGGCGCTCGGGGTGAACATCCAGTGGGGGTACGCCGGGCTGTTCAACTCGGGGATCATGGGTTTTGCCGCGCTCGGCGGCGTGGCGGTGGTGCTGGTGGCGATGCCGCCGGTCAAGGGCGCGCTGGCGGCGGGGGGCGTGAACCTCGGGCTGGCGGCGCTGGCCTTCGTGGGCACGATCGGGGCGGCGCTCTTCGTGCGCGAGCGGGTGGCGCCGCACCTCAGGACCGCGGCGGGGCTCGGCACCGTGCTGGTCGGCTGGCTCGTGATGCGGATCTTTCTCGAGCCGGCGAGTGCGGCGATCGAGGCGATCGACCCGGCCTCGGCCGGCTATCTCGGCGGCCTCGGGCTGCCGGTGCTCATCTCGTGGGCGGTGGGCGGGCTCTTCGCCGCCGCGGCGGCCTATCTCGTCGGCAAGGTGGCGCTCGGGTTGCGCTCGGATTACCTCGCGATCGCGACGCTGGGCATCGCCGAGATCATCCTCGCGATCCTGAAGAACGAGAACTGGCTGACCCGCGGGGTCAAGAACGTGACCGGGCTGCCGCGGCTCCTGCCCGACGAGCGGGTGCTGCAGGCGACGCCGTGGGTCGGCGATCTGGCAACGCGGTTCGGGACCGACGTGGTGACGGCGGCGGCGGTGGTCAGTCGCGGCGGCTATGCGCTGATCTTCGCGGCAGTGCTCGTCGCGGTGCTGTGGCTGGCCGAGCGGGCGCTGCACTCGCCGTGGGGGCGGATGATGCGCGCGATCCGCGACAATCCCGACGCGGCCGAGGCGATGGGCAAGGACGTGACCGGGCGGCAGCTGCAGGTCTTCGTGCTGGGCTCGGCGGTGGTCGGCATCGCCGGGGCGATGCTGGTCACGCTCGACGGGCAGTTCACGCCGGCCTCCTACAACCCGCTGCGCTACACGTTCCTGATCTGGGTGATGGTGATCGTCGGCGGCTCGGGCAACAACTGGGGCTCGGTGCTCGGCGGGTTCCTGATCTGGTACGTCTGGGTGATGGCGGAGCCGGCCGGCACCTGGCTGATGACCTCGGCGACGACCGGGATGGCGCCGGGCAGCTTCTGGCAGCAGCACCTGCTGGCGGCGGCGCCGCACTTCCGGCTGCTGCTGATGGGGCTGATCCTGCTCGTCGTGCTCAGGTTCGCGCCGCAGGGGCTGATCCCGGAGCGGGCGGCGCGGCGCTAGGCGAGGCCGTCAGGACAGGCGTTCGGCGAGGGCGCGCAGCGCGGCGTGCGGGTCCTCCGCGGTCCAGATCTCCTCGCCGACGGCGAGGAAGTCGGCCGCGCGCGCCAGCGTGGCGGCGAGCGCGGGGGTGAGCCCGCCTTCGGCGACGACCGGGACCTCGATCATCTCCGACCACCAGGCGAAGAGCTCGGCGTCGGCGGTCACGCCGTCGCCGAGCGCGGTGGCGCCGACCGGGCCGAAGCTCACGTAGTCGGCGCCGACCTCGGCCGCGGTCATGCCGTCGTGGCGCGAGGCGTGGGCGAAGGCGCCGACGATGGCATCGGCGCCGAGCGCCTGGCGCACGGCGCGGACCTGGCGCGCGCCGTCGCCGAGGTGCACGCCGTCGAGGCCGAGGCGCGTCACCAGTCGGTGGTGGTCGGCGACGACGAGCGGCACGTCGCGGGCGTGGCAGACCGGGCGCAGCGCGTCGGCGGCGCGCGCGACCGCGTCCTCGGACGCGGCGGCGAGCGCGAGGCGGACGCAGGCGATGTCGAAGCCGTCGAGGAGCGCCGCGACCCGGTCGGGATCCCCCGGCTCGAGGCGCGCCGGCGCGATCAGGTAGAGGCGCGGGCCCTCGGCCGCGCCATCGGGTGCCGTGTCCGCCACCTGCGTCAGCGCTTCAGGATCGAGCGCCCGGCAAAGACCGCGTTGTCGCCGAGATCCTCCTCGATGCGGATCAGCTGGTTGTACTTGGCGAGCCGGTCGGAGCGCGAGAGCGAGCCGGTCTTGATCTGGCCGCAGTTGGTGGCGACCGCGAGGTCGGCGATCGTCGCGTCCTCGGTCTCGCCGGAGCGGTGCGACATGACCGCGGTGTAGCCGGCGCGGTGCGCCATGTCGACCGCGGCGAGGGTCTCGGTCAGCGAGCCGATCTGGTTGACCTTGACGAGGATCGAGTTGGCAATGCCCTTGTCGATGCCTTCCGCGAGGCGCGCGGTGTTGGTGACGAAGAGATCGTCGCCGACGAGCTGGCAGCGGTCGCCGATCGCGTCGGTCAGGAGCTTCCAGCCCTGCCAGTCGTCCTCGGCCATGCCGTCCTCGATCGAGACGATCGGGTAGGCGTCGACCAGCGCCTTCAGGTAGTCGGCGTTCTCGGCGGCGGAAAGCTTCCTGCCCTCGCCGGCGAGGTCGTAGACGCCAGCGTCGAAATACTCGGTCGAGGCGCAGTCGAGCGCGAGGTAGATGTCGGTGCCGGGCCGGTAGCCGGCGGTCTCGATCGAGCGCATGATGAAGTCGAGCGCCTCGGTGGTCGAGCCGAGGCTCGGGGCGAAGCCGCCCTCGTCGCCGACGTTGGTGTTGTGACCGGCCTTCGACAGCGCCTTCTTCAGCGCCTGGAACACTTCCGAGCCCATGCGGACCGCGTCGGCGATCGAGTCGGCGCCGACCGGCATCACCATGAATTCCTGGATGTCGATCGGGTTGTCGGCGTGCGCGCCGCCGTTGATGATGTTCATCATCGGCACCGGCAGGGTGCGCGCCGACACGCCGCCGACGTAGCGGTAGAGCGGCGTGCCGAGGCTCGAAGCCGCGGCCTTGGCGGTGGCGAGGCTGGCGCCGAGGATGGCGTTGGCGCCGAGCCGGCCCTTGTTGGCGGTGCCGTCGAGCTCGATCAGCACCCGGTCGATGCCGGTCTGGTCGGAGGCCCTGAGGCCGGTCAGCGCATCGCAGATCGGGCCGTTCACCGCCTCGACGGCGCGGCGCACGCCCTTGCCGCCGTAGCGGCCGCCGTCGCCGTCACGCAGCTCCACCGCCTCGTGCGCGCCGGTCGAGGCGCCGGAGGGTACCGCGGCCCGGCCCATGGCGCCGTCCTCGAGCAGGACGTCGACCTCGACGGTCGGATTGCCGCGGCTGTCGAGGATCTCCCGGCCGACGACGTCAATGATGACCGACATGTGCGAACCCCCGCGCTCCGGTTTTGCATTTCGCCGACGGGCTTAGACCAAAGGCGCGGAGCGGGGAATCGGAATCTCACGCGCGCTCAAGGGTTGTCGCGGCCGCACGGTGTGACATCTGTTGCGGCAAGGACGGGAGGGACCGGGTGGCGCAAGGCTCGACGTTCGTGGTGGTCGCGGCGCTCGTCGTCGTCGCGGCGATCGCGGCGACCAAGTATGTGGCGGCGGCGGTGACCGGGTCGTCGGCGATGTTTGCCGAGGCGGTGCACTCGACGGTCGACACCGGCAACCAGGCGCTGCTCTTGATCGGGCTCAGTCGCGCGGCGCGGCCGGCGGATGCGCGCCACCCGTTCGGGCACGGCATGGAGCTCTATTTCTGGGCGTTCGTGGTGGCGATCCTGCTGTTCGGCGTCGGCGCCGGCGTGGCGATCTACGAGGGGATCCAGAAGCTCCTCGCGCCGCATCCGCTGCAGAACGTCGGCTGGAGCTATGCGGTGATCGGCGTCGCCATGCTGTTCGAGGCGGCGGCCTGGGCGGTGGCGTGGCGCGAGTTCGCGCGGGTGCGGCGCGGCGCGCCCGTCCTGAAGGCGCTGCGCCAGTCGAAGGATCCCGCGCTCTTCACCGTGCTTTTCGAGGACACGGCGGCGCTCCTCGGGCTCGTCGCGGCGCTCATCGGCGTCGCGCTCTCGGACCGACTCGGGCTCCTGTGGGCGGACGGGGCGGCGACGCTGGTCATCGGCTGCATCCTGGCCGGTGCGGCGGTGGGGCTGGCGATCGAGACCAAGAGCCTCTTGGTCGGCGAGGCGGCGAACCCGGCGCTGGTCGAGGACGTGATCGGCACCGCCGGGCGGGCGAGCTTCGTCGAGGCGGTGAACGAGGTTCGCACGATGCACTTCGGTCCGGCGGACATCCTCGTCAACCTGAGCGTCGACGCGAAGGACGCGCTGACCGCGCGCGAGGTGGAGCAGGGGGTGGCGCGGCTCGAGGACGAGCTCAAGGCGCGCCATCCGCAGATCAGCCGGGTCTTCATCGAGATCCAGGCGGCGGCGGAGAGCGCCGCCGAGATCCCGCCCGGCGACGCCGGCGGAATGCCGGCCTGAAGAGGACGCGCGAGGAGGGACGACATGGCGCATCGCAGCCGGCTGGCCGGCATCATCATTGACTGCCGCACCGACGACCTCGACGGCGCGGCGGCGTTCTGGTCGGCCGCCCTCGGCGCCGAGCGGCAGCCGACGACCGACGGCTACGTGCCGCTCGCGGACCAGGCGGGGCTGCACGTCGAGGTGCAGAGCGTGCCGCACGAGAGCCGCGTGCACATCGACATCGAGGCCGACGACATCGAGGCGGAGGTGCGGCGGCTCGAGGCGCTCGGCGCGCGGCGTGTGGCGGCGATCAAGACCTGGGTGGTGATGGAGGCGCCGACCGGGCAGCGGTTCTGCGTGATCCGGGCGCAGACGCGCGACTTCGACGCGATGGCGAACCGGTGGGAGGCGTGAGGCGGCTTGCCGGATCGCGCCGGCTGGCTAGATCCGCGCCATGACCGCATTCTCGCTGCTCGATCTCGCGCCGATCCCCGAGGGCTTCACCGCCGCCGACGCGCTCGCCAACACGCTCGATCTCGCGCGGCATGCCGAGGGCTGGGGGTATCGGCGGTTCTGGCTCGCCGAGCATCACAACATGCCGGCGATCGCCAGCGCGGCCACGGCGGTGCTGATCGGGCGGGTGGCGGCGGAAACGCGCACGATCCGGGTGGGGGCGGGCGGCATCATGCTGCCGAACCATTCGCCGCTGATGGTGGCGGAGGCGTTCGGCACGCTGGCGACGCTCTTTCCCGATCGAATCGACCTCGGGCTCGGGCGCGCACCGGGGACCGACGTGGCGACGGCGCTTGCGCTCCGGCGCTATCACGGCGCGGCCGACAGGTTCCCGCAGGACGTGGTCGAGCTCCTCGGCTATCTCGGCGATCCGGCGCCGGGGCAGGGGGTCAAGGCGATCCCGGGTCAGGGCACGCGGGTGCCGGTCTGGATCCTCGGGTCGAGCCTCTTCGGGGCGCAGCTGGCCGCGCATCTCGGGCTGCCTTACGCGTTCGCGTCGCATTTCGCGCCGGCGGACCTGGCGGCGGCAGTGACGATCTATCGCGAGCGGTTCCAGCCGTCGGAGGCCCTGGCGGCGCCCTATCTGATGCTCGCGGTGAACGTCTTTGCGGCGGAGAGCGACGCCGAAGCCCGGCGGCTGAAGACGTCGATGCAGCAGGCTTTCGTCAACCTGCGCGCCGGGCGGCCCGGGCCGCTGCCGCGGCCGGTCGACGACGTCGCGGCGGTGGTTGGGGCGGCGTGGCTCGCGGCGGTCGACGAGGCGCTGTCGGTGTCGGCTGTCGGTGCCAAGGCGACGGTGGCGCGGGAGATCGCGGCGATCGTCGCGCGGCACGCGCCGGACGAGCTGATCCTGACCGGGCAGATCCACGACCACGCCGCGCGGCTGCGCTCGTTCGAGATCGCCGCCGAGGTGATGCGGGAGCTGCCAGCGGTGGCGTGAGGCGCGGCGTCAGTCGAGGGTGCGGCGGAAGCGGGCGAGGGCGATGAGCGCGTAGGCGAGGACGAAGCCGCAGAGGATGACGAGCTCGCGCGCCACGTCCTCGAGGCTCGCGCCCTTCAGCATCACCGCGCGGATGGCGCGGATGAAGTGGGTGAGCGGGAAGGTCTCGCCGATCGCCTGCGCCCAGCCCGGCATGCCGCGGAACGGGAACATGAAGCCCGAGAGCAGGAGCGACGGCAGGAAGAAGAAGAAGGTGAGCTGCATCGCCTGCATCTGGTTCCGCGCGAAGGTCGAGATCGCGTAGCCAAGCAGCACGAGCGCGAGCACGAAGACGAAGACCGCGAGGACGAGCGTCGAGAGGTGGCCGACGAAGGGCACGGCGAAGAGGCCGCTGGCGGCGGCGAGCACCGCCGCCACCTGCACCGCGCCGACGGCGAAATAGGGCAGGATCTTCGCCGCCATCACCTCGGCCGGCGTCGTCGGCATGGCGAGGAGCGTCTCCATGGTGCCGCGCTCGGTCTCGCGGGTCAGCGCCATCGAGGTCATCATCACCATGGTCATCTGCAGGATGACGCCGAGGAGCGCGGGGACGACGTTGTACTGAGAGATGCCCTCGGGGTTGAAGCGGCGGTGCACGACGACGTCGAGCGCGCCGTCGGCCGCCTCCGCCGCCTCGGCCTGCCGGCCGGTGGCGCGCAAGAGTGCCTGCGAGGCGACGGTGCCGAGGGTCGAGATCGCGCCGCTGGCGGCGGCGGGGTCGGTCGCGTCGGCCTCGACCAGGATCTGCGGCCGGTCGCCGCGCACCACGCGGGCGCCGAAGTCGGCGGGGATCGTCACCACGAAGGCGACGTCGCCGCGCGCCATCAGCCGCTCGGCCGCCTCGGCGCTGCCGGCGGTGTCGACGAAGCGGTAGTAGTCGGTGAGCTCGAGGGCGGAGATCATCGCGCGGCTGAACTGGTCGTGGCTCGCGGTGACGATGGCCGCGGGCAGCCCCTTGGGGTCGTTGTTGATCGCGTAGCCGAAGAGCAGCAGCTGGATCAGCGGCATCCCGAGCATCATCGCGAAGGTGATGCGATCGCGCCGCATCTGGATGAACTCCTTGACGAGCAGCGCGCGCATCCGACGCGGCGAGAAGCGGCTCATGCCATGTTGTCCCGGCTGTCGTTCATGAACTGGATGAAGACGTCCTCCAGGCTGGTCTCGGCCGGCGCGACGTGGACGCCGAGCCCGCGGGTCGCGTCGGTGAGGGCCGCATCGAGCGCGCTCGCGTCGCGGCCGACGACGTGCAGCGAGGCGCCGAAGGCGGCCACCTGGTCGACGCCGGGCATGCCGCGCAAGCTCGCGGCGACCGCCTCGAGACGCGGCCCGGTGACGACGCGCGTGACGAGGCCGGCGCGCGCCAGCACCTCGGCGACGGTGCCCTCGGCGATGAGCCGGCCGTAGGAGATGTAGTTGATCCGGTGGCAGCGCTCGGCCTCGTCCATGTAGTGGGTGGAGACGAGCACGGTCATGCCGTCGCCGGCGAGGCGGTGGATCTCGTCCCAGAACTCGCGCCGCGCCTTGGGATCGACGCCGGCGGTGGGCTCGTCGAGGAGGAGCAGGTCGGGGGCGTGCATGATGCAGGCGGCGAGCGCGAGCCGCTGCTTCCAGCCGCCGGAAAGCGACTCCGCGAGCTGGCGCCGGCGCGAGGTCAGGCCGAGGCCGTCGAGGGTGGCGGCGACCGCCTCGGCCGGGCGGGGCAGGCGGTAGAGGCCGGCGACGAGCCTGAGGTTCTCCTCGATCGAGAGATCGCCGTACAGCGAGAAGCGCTGCGTCATGTAGCCGATGCGCGCCTTGATCGCCGCGGACTGGGTGCGGAGGTCGAGGCCGAGCACCTCGCCGTCGCCGGCGTCGAGCCGCAGGAGGCCGCACATGAGCCGGATCGTCGTGGTCTTGCCCGAGCCGTTCGGGCCGAGGAAGCCGACGATCTCGCCGCGGCGCACGATCATCGACACGTCGTCGACGACGGCGCGGCCGTCGAACCGCTTCGTCAGGTGGCGCACGTCGATGACGGTGTCGGGCGCGCTGCGCGCGTCGCCCTCGGGATCAGCGGTGGCGGGCGACATCGACGATCTGCCCCGGGCGGAGGCTGCGGCTGTCGGCGGCCGGCCGCGCCTCGATGCGGTAGACGAGCTTCTGGCGATTCTCGAGCGAGAAGATGATCGGCGGGGTGAACTCGGGCTCGTCGGAGACGTAGCTGACGGTGGCGGTGAGCCCGTCGGGGCAGCCGTCGCAGCGCACGGCGAGCACGTCGCCGGGTGCGATTCCGGCGATCTCGGCCTCGGCGACGAAGGCCACCACCTTGAAGGCGCCGTCGGGCAGAATCGAGAGCACGGGCGCGGTCGGCCCGGCGATCTCGCCGACGCGGCGGAAGACGTCGGTGACGCTGCCGTCGACAGGGGTGCTGATGTCGCGCTTGTCGAGCCGCCACGCCGCATCCCTGACCGCCGCCTCGGCGCCCTCGAGGCGGGCCTCGGCGGCGGCGACGACGTCGGGCCGCGCCGGCAGGCGCTCGGCGGCGAGGCGGGCCTCGAGCTCGGCCACATCGGCGCGGGCGGTGTCGCGGGCGGTGATCGCCGCGTCGAGATTGGCGTCGGGCACGACGCCCTGGCGGTGGAGCGCGGTCTGGCGCTCGGCCTGGCGCTCGGCCTCGGCGAGGCGGACGCGGGCGGAATCGAGCGTGGTCTCGGTCACGCGGATCTCCTCGGGCCGGTTGCCGGTGCGCAGGTTGGCGAGGTCGGCCGCGGCGGCGGCCTTCGCAGCGCGGGCCTGGGCGAGGGCGATCTCGGCGTCGGTGCGCTCCTGGCGGGCGACGACCTGGCCCGTCGTCACGCGGTCGCCCTGGCGCACGGCGACCGCGGTGAGCTCGGCGGTGGTGACGGGCGCGAGGTGGACGAAATCGCCCTCGACGTAGCCGGTGGCGAGCGTGTCGGGCACCGGGCAGGCGAGCAGGCGCGCGACGAGCGGCAGGCTGCAGAGGAAGCTCATCGGCCGGGCTCCTCGGGGATGCGGTCGGCGGGGATGCGGTCGGCGGCGATCCGCGCGCGCAGGTTGGCGGAGATGGCTTCGGCGACCGCCAGCGTCTCGGCCTCGCCGATGTCTTGCCACTCCATCCGGCGCTCGACCACGGGGCGGGCGAGGTGGAAGTAGAGGATCTGGCCGATCGCGGCGAAGACCGCGAGCCGGACCTCGGCGCTCTCCGGATCGCGGCCGGTCGCGCGCTGCCAGAGCCCGCAGAGCCGGCGGTGCGCGGGCGCAAGGAAGCCGTCATAGACCGCATCGAGCGCCGCCGACGGCTGCGAGAGCTCGCGCATCAGGAAGCCGGCGACAAGACGGCCGTCGGGCGCGAGCAGCAAGAAGCGCGTGACCGCGCGCGCGAAGCCGGTGAGCGCCTCGGTCGCGGCCGCGGGGCTCGCCGGAGGCGCGTCGCCGAGCCCGGCGAGCACCTCGCCCATGCGCGCGACGATCCATTCGGCGCAGGCCTCGCGCAGCGCCTCCTTGCCGCCGAAGTGATAGGAGACCGCCGCGAGGTTGCAGCCGGCCTCGGTGGCGATCTCGCGCACCGAGGTGGCGTCGAAGCCACGCTCGGCGAAGCCCCGCATCGCCGCGGCGACGATCGCCGCCCGCGTCTCGCTGCCATCGGGCGGCATCGGTTCGCTCCCGAGTTCAAACGTTCGTTTAAATACTCCCTCCTGCCCGGCGCGGCAAGCGGGAGCGCGCCGGCGCGCGGAGATTCCGGTTGCGCCGCGGCCGGGCTGCTGGCCGAATGCCGGCTCGGCCCGAGGGGCCTCGTGCGGAAGGGTGATGTGATGAAGCTTGCCGCGGCCGCCTATCGCGTCGAATGGCACAACCGCTGGAACGACTACGTCGGGAAGCTGCGGGTCTGGGTGCGGACCGCGGCGGAGCAGGGCGCCGAGCTGCTGGTGTTCCCGCAGTACGCGGCGCTCGAGCTTGCGAGCCTCGCGGGCGAGGAGAACGCCCGCGCCCCCGAGCGGGTGATCGAGGCGCTGACCGCGCGGATCAAGGACGTGGACGACCTCCACGCGAGCCTCGCGCGCGAGTTCAAGGTCTTCGTCTGCGCCGGATCGGCGGTGCTGCGCACCCGCGACCGCGGCGTCGTCGACCGCGCCCGCCTGTTCGCGCCCGACGGCAGCGCGGCGGCGCAGGAGCGGCTGACCACGCGCCGGCTCGAGGGCGAGCCGTGGACGGTGACGCCCGGCGCGGCGCGGGTGTTCGAGACCGCGCTCGGCAAGCTCGGCATCCTGATCGGCGACGACCTCGCCGAGCCGCGCATGGCCGCG
>JBDHSS010000030.1:0-16556 GCA_039808205.1 Paracoccaceae bacterium
ACCGAGGCGCTCGCCCGCGCCGCCGCGACGCCGGCCGCGCCGCATCCGGCGCCGCGCGCCGCCGGGCCGGTCAAGGATGCCGACACCCGCGCGCTCGAGGAGGATCTGACCGCCAGCCTGCGGCTCAAGGTCAGCATCGACCACAAGCCGGGGCGGCAGTCGGGCGAGCTCCGCATCCGCTACGCGACGCTCGAGGAGCTCGACGGGCTCTGCCAGCTGCTGTCGCGCTGACGGCCTCAGCTCAGGAGCTGGCCCAGCACCGCATTCAGCACCGCCCGCCCTGCCGGAGTGGCGCGCAACCGGTCGCCCGCGGCCTCGAGCAGCCCGAGCTCGCTCAGCTCGCGCACCCGGTCGGCCGGCAGCGGCGCGCCGGCGAGTGCTGCGTAGCGCCGGGGATCGATGCCTTCCGCCAGCCGCAGGCCCATCAGCGCCAGCTCGACCGCCTGCTCGGCCGGCGCCACCGCGACCCGATCGCTCGCCCCGGCGCTGCCGGCCTCCACCGCGGCGAGCCAGGCTTCCGGCGAGCGCAGCGCCTCGGTTGCCCAGCGGGTCCCCGCGATGGTCAGCCGGCCGTGCGCGCCGGGACCGACGCCGACATAATCGCCGTGCCGCCAGTAGACGAGATTGTGCCGGCCCTCGGCGCCGGGACGCGCGTGGTTCGAGATCTCGTAGGCCGGCAGCCCGGCGGCCGCGCAGATCTCCTGCGTCGCCGCGTACATGTCGGCCGCCAGCGGCTCCGGCGGCAGGCCGCGCAGCCGCCCGCGCGCGGCGAGCGCGCCGAACCGGGTGCCCGGCTCGATCGTCAGCTGGTAGAGCGACAGGTGGTCGACCGCGAGCCGCAGCGCCTGGCCGAGTTCGTTGCGCCAGCCCGCGAGCGTCTGCCCCTGGCGCGCATAGATGAGGTCAAAGCTCACGCGCTCGAACGCGCCGCGCGCGATCTCATAGGCCCGCAGCGCCTCGGCCACGTCGTGCCGGCGGCCGAGTGCGCGCAGGGCCGCGTCGTCGAGCGCCTGCACCCCGAGCGACAGCCGGTTGACGCCGGCATCGCGATAGCCGCGAAACCGCCCGGCCTCGACCGAGGTGGGGTTGGCCTCGAGCGTGATCTCCGCGTCGGCGGCGAGCCGCCAGCCGGCGCGCACCGCGTCGATAACCGCGGCGACCGTCTCTGGCGGCATCAGGCTCGGCGTGCCGCCGCCGAAGAACACGCTGCCGACCTCGCGTCCCGGCACCGCGCGCGCCGCGGCCGCGATCTCGGCCACCAACGCCGCCCGCCAGCGGCGGTGATCGATCTCCGCCCGCACGTGGCTGTTGAAGTCGCAATACGGACACTTCGCCGCGCAGAACGGCCAGTGCACGTAGACCGCGAAGCCGCCCGCCTGCCAGTCGGCCGCACCCGGCTCGACGGCCTCGGCAACGGCCGTCACCCGCGCCCCGCGCCGGCGAGGCAGGCCGCCATCAGCCGCGCCACCGCTTCGGCGCGGTGGCTGATCCGGTTCTTCTCCGCGAGCGTGAGCTCGCCGAGCGTCGTCGCCGCCCCGTCTGGCTGGAACATCGGATCGTAGCCGTGGCCCTCGGCCCCGCGCATCGGCCAGACGCAGCGCCCCTCGATCCGCCCCTCGAAGGCTTCCTCGTGGCCATCGGGCCAGGCGAGCACCAGCGTGCAGCGAAACCGCGCGGTCCAGGGCTCGGGCGCGCCGCTCTCGACCAGCCGCGCGTGGGTCAGCCGCATCGCCCGACCGAAGTCGCGCCCGTCCTGGCCCTCGGCCCAGTCGGCGGTGTGCACCCCGGGCGCGCCGCCGAGCGCGTCCACCTCGAGGCCCGAGTCGTCGGCCAGCGCCGGCAGGCCGCTGCCCCTCGCCGCGGCATGCGCCTTGATCCGGGCGTTGCCGAGGAAGCTCGCCTCGGTCTCCGCCGGCTCGGGCAGTCCGAGATCGCCGGCCGAGACCAGCTCGACCGGTTGGCCGGCGAGAAGCGTGCGGAACTCCTCGAGCTTGCCGCGGTTGTGCGTCGCGACGACGAGGCGCGGCGCATCGAGCCGCCGGGTCACGCCGTGGCCGCGCGTTGCGCCGCGACGAGCTCGGCCGCGCCCTTCTCGGCGAGATCCATCAGCAGGTCGAGCTGGGCGCGGCTGAACGTCGCGCCCTCGGCGCTGCCCTGCACCTCGATCAGCCCGCCGTCGCCGGTCATCACGAAGTTCGCGTCGGTGCCGGCAACGCTGTCCTCGGCATAGTCGAGGTCGAGCACCGGCACCCCGCCGTAGATGCCGCAGCTGACCGCCGCCACATGTGCAGTCAAGGGATCGCTCTTGATCGTGCCCGCCTTCAGCAGGCCGTTGACCGCCAGCCGGAGCGCCACCCAGCCGCCGGTGATCGATGCGCAGCGCGTGCCGCCGTCGGCCTGCAGCACGTCGCAGTCGACGGTGATCTGCCGCTCGCCGAGCGCCACCCGGTCGATCCCGGCGCGCAGCGAGCGGCCGATGAGCCGCTGGATCTCCTGGGTGCGGCCCGACTGCTTGCCCGCCGTCGCCTCGCGCCGGTTGCGGGTGGTGGTGGCGCGCGGCAGCATGCCGTATTCCGCAGTCACCCAGCCGAGGCCGCTCTTGCGCATGAACGGCGGCACCGTCTCCTCGACGCTGGCGGTGCAGAGCACGTGGGTGTCGCCCATGCGGATCAGGCACGATCCTTCGGCATGGCGGGTGACGTTGGTCTCGATGGCGACGGGGCGAAGCGCATCGGCGGCGCGGCCGGATGGGCGCATTCGGGACTCTCCTCCGGGGTTTTCGGGCGCCCGCCTCTTATCCCCTGCATGGGGGCCCGTCCAGCCGCGTGCTCGGCGCGCTCACCACCGATCCGAGCGATGGCCGCGGCGGCGGGTTTGGAGTATGATCGCGGTTTCCCTGCTTGTGTCCGGGGAGTCGCCATGGCCGAGGTTGCCGAGCCTCGCAGCGAATACGTCGATTTCTGGAACGACATCCTGGTGCCGAAGTTCGTGCGCTGGAAGCACGTGCTGGTGGACGGGCTGTCGCACCACAGCGCGCAGGTGTTTCCGGGGCTGGAGGTGAAGCCCGGGGACCGGGTCGTCGATGTCGGCTGCGGCTTCGGCGACACGGCGATTGCGCTGGCGCGGCGGGTCGGGCCGGGCGGCGAGGTGCTCGGGATCGACTGCTGCGGCGCCTTCCTCGAGTTCGGCCGCAAGGACGCGGCGTCGGCCGGAATCGGCAACGTGCGCTTCGAGGAGGCGGACGTGCAGACCTACCCCTTCGCCGGCGACTTCGACTTCTGCTTCTCGCGCTTCGGCACGCAGTTCTTCGAGAACCCGGTGGCGGCGCTCCGCAACATGCGCTCGGCACTGCGCCCCGGCGGCGTGATGACGATGATCGTCTGGCGCGAGCTCGCGGAGAACCCGTTCCTCCTGGTGCCGAAGCAGGTGGTGGCGCGCTTCCTGCCGCCGCGGGGCGAGGACGCGCGCACCTGCGGGCCGGGGCCGTTCTCGATGGCCGACCCTGGCGTGGTGACGCAGCAGCTCGAGATCGCCGGCTACGTGGCGCCCGAGTTCGAGCGGATCGACGCGCTGGTCTCCGTCGGCCGCACGCCCGAGGACGCGGTGGCGTTCCAGCTGCAACTCGGGCCGGCGGGGGAGATCTACCGCGAGGCGGGCGAGGAGGCGGCGGCGCAACACGACGCGATCGCCGCGGCGCTGGGCGAGGCGCTGGCGCCGTATTACCGCGCCGACGAAGGGGTGATGATGCCGTCGAGCTCGTGGAAGGTGACGGCGCGCAATCCGGGGTGAGCGGATGCGGGCGGATTCGTCATGCGCCAAGTCCGCCTGGCGGCACCGGAACGACGGACAGCAAGTTGGGTGATCGAGCCGGCCGGCTCACCGCGCGGCAATCGTCCATGCGGCGAGCTGGGCCGGGGAGCCGCCGAAGACGTTGAGGTCGGTCATGCCCTCGATGCCGTCGACGACCCCGGTTCCGGTGTATTGCCAGAACGCCCAGCGCTGGCCGGGGTAGACCTCTGACGGGTGCCCGGCGACCGAGCGCAGCCAGAACGGATAGCCTTCGAGTGCCCAGAGCTGGTTGTCGGCGTAGAAGTCGACCGTGGTGTAGATGACCGGGCGCTTGCCGTAGTAGACCGTCAGCGCCTGCAGGAAGGTCAGCGCCTCGCTGCGGACCGTGGCCGGGTCGGGGCGGTAGGTGCAGGTCCGCGACTTGTGCGTCCATTCGAGGTCGAGGACGGGCGGCAGGGCTGACGCGTCGCGTGGCACGTGGTTGATGAACCAGGCCGCCTGCTCGAGCGCCGGGCGGCAGAAGTAGTAGTAGTGGTAGGCGCCGCGCGCGACGCCGGCGGCGCGGGCGCCGTCCCAGTTGTCGCGAAAGCGCTCGTCGGCGTAGTCGCCACCCTCGGTCGCCTTGATGAAGGCGAAGCCGACGCCCGAGCTGCGGGCGCGGAACCAGTCGATGTCGCCCTGGTACTTCGAGACGTCGATGCCGTGCACGGCGTAGCTCGCCGGCGTGGTGCCCGACCAGTCGTGCGGGTCGAGGTCGCCGAAGGCGGGGGGAATGCCGACGGCGCGGCTGGCCGCCGGCACATCGCGCGAGCCGCCGCCGCACGACATGAGCATGCACGCAGCAAGTGCGACGAGTAGTGCTCGCATGATGAACTGCCCTCGGTCTCAGCCTGTTTTTGGCCAGTATAAAACCCGGGCCCCGAGCCGTCACCAGCAATCTGAGAGAAATTCTACGCATCGCGTGCAATGCGGGGGGCCGGCGGGACTCGCCGGCGGCGGCCGCGGGCGACGGAAGTCTTGCGCTCGCGGCGTTCCTGGTCGAGAACCAAGGGAAACGATAAGACAGGGAGGTCAACGATGAGAACGCTCAAGGGCCCCGCGCTCTTCCTCGGGCAATTCGCCGGCGACGCGGCGCCCTTCGACTCCTGGGACGCGATCACGCGCTGGGCGGCCGACTGCGGCTATGTCGGCGTGCAGATTCCGACCTGGGCCGGGCAGCTCTTCGACCTGAAGCGGGCGGCCGAGAGCCAGGACTATTGCGACGAGGTGAAAGGCGTCGCGCAGGCGAACGGTATCGCAATCACCGAACTCTCGACCCACCTGCAGGGCCAGCTCGTCGCCGTGCACCCGGCCTACGACGAGCTCTTCGACGGCTTCGCGGTGCCCGAGGTGCGCGGCAATCCCGCGGCGCGGCAGGCGTGGGCGGTCGACCAGGTCGGCCTTGCGCTCAAGGCGTCGCGCCGGCTCGGGCTCGGGGCGATGGCGACCTTCTCCGGCGCCTTGGCCTGGCCCTTCGTCTATCCGTGGCCGCAGCGGCCGGCGGGGCTGATCGACGAGGCCTTCGGCGAGCTCGCACGGCGCTGGCGGCCGCTGCTCGACGCGGCCGAGGAGAACGGCGTCGATGTCTGTTACGAGATCCATCCCGGCGAGGATCTGTTCGATGGCACCACCTACGAGCGGTTCTGGGAGAAGACCGGCTCGCACGCGCGTGCGTGCCTGCTCTACGACCCGTCGCACTACGTGCTGCAGTGCCTCGACTACCTCGATCACATCGACATCTACCACGACCGAATCCGGATGTTCCACGTCAAGGATGCCGAGTTCAACCCGACCGGGCGGCAGGGGGTCTACTCGGGCTATGCCGGCTGGGTCGAGCGCGCCGGACGGTTCCGCTCGCTCGGCGATGGCCAGGTCGACTTCGGCGCGGTGTTCTCCAAGCTCACCGCCTACGACTTCGACGGCTGGGCGGTGGTCGAGTGGGAGTGCGCGCTGAAGCATCCGGAGGACGGGGCGCGCGAGGGGGCGGACTTCGTGCGCGCGCACATCATCCGGGTGACGGAGAAGGCGTTCGACGACTTCGCCGCCGGCGGCACCGACGCGGCGGCCAACCGGCGCGTCCTCGGGCTCGGGTGAGCGGCGATGAAGGCGGGGTTCTGCCTCTTGCTCTGGACGACGCACGTCACCGAGGCGCACCTGCCGCGGCTGGCCGAGATCAAGGCGGCAGGCTACGACGGCGTCGAGGTGCCGATGTTCGAGGGCGCGGCCGCGCACTACCGCTGGCTTGGCGCGCGCATTGCCGACGCCGGCCTCGCGGCGACCGCGGTGGGGGTGATGCCGGGGCCCGAGCACAATCCGATCTCGGCCGATGCGCGCGAGCGGGCGGGCGGGGCGGCGCATCTCGACTGGCTCGTCGACTGCGCGGGCGCGCTCGGGGCCGAGGTGCTGTGCGGGCCATTCCACCAGCCGCTCGGCGCGTTCTCCGGGGCCGGGCCGACGGCGGACGAGCTCGGGCGGCTCGTCGAGGCGCACCGGCGGATGGCGGACCAGGCGGGCGGCCTGACGCTGGCTGTCGAGCCGCTCAACCGGTTCGAGGCCTATGTGCTCAACACCGCCGCGCAGTCGGCGGCGCACGTGGCGGCGGTGGGCCGGCCGAACTTCGGCTATCTCTACGACACCTTCCACGCCAACATCGAGGAGGACGACCCGGTGGCGGCGCTGACCGCGACGGCGCCGGCGATCCGCCACGTGCACATCTCGGAGAACCACCGCGGCGCGCCAGGGACCGGGCACATCGACCACCGCGCGGCGATCCAGGCGGCGAAGGCGGCGGGCTACGACGGCTGGTTCACCGTCGAGGCGTTCGGGCAGGCCCTGCCGGCGCTCGCGGCGGCGACGCGGGTGTGGCGGCCGCTCTTCGAAAGCGAGGCGCAGGTGGTCGCGGCGGGCGTCCGGGTGATCCGCGATGGCTGGCAGGACGGCTGAGGCTGGACTGGCGGGGGGCCGGCGAAGCGGGGCATCGAGCCCCGCTCCGCCGGGAGGCGGCGGGCGCCGCCTCGGTGCGATGCGACCGGCGGCGCGGCGGTGGAGAGTGCGGGCGCGGCCTTTGCCGCGAAGGTGTGCGCGCGGTGCGCGCATTGTTCTCTTTGCTGGTTTTCCGGCTGTTGCCGGAAAACGACTGCTCTCCAGGTTTCAAGGCCGTATGAAAGCCTGGGGTTGATGCCTGTGCTCGTCAGTCGGTTTGGCGGCGGAGAGGTGTGGGTGACGGCTGGCGGCAGGTTGGTGGTTGATCGGAGCGCGCGGCAGGCGCGGCATGGTGGTCGCGGGCGCCTCGCGACTGCCCAACGGGAGGGACTGCGATGAGCGACGAGAGGCCGGCGCGGATCCGGCTCGGCATGGTGGGCGGCGGCAAGGACGCCTTCATCGGCGCGGTGCACCGCATCGCCGCGCGCATGGATGACGACTACGAGCTGGTGGCCGGCGCGCTCAGCGCGACGCCGGAGAAGGCGCGGGCGTCGGGCGCGGCGCTGGGGTTGCCGGCCGACCGGGTCTACGACGACTTTGCGGCCATGGCCAGGCGCGAGGCGCGGCGGAAGAACGGCATCGAGGCGGTGTCGATCGTCACGCCGAACCACCTGCACGCGCCGGTGGCGCGCGAGTTCCTGAAGCGCGGCATCCACGTCATCTGCGACAAGCCGCTGACCGCGACCCTCGCCGAAGCGAAGCGGCTGGCGAAGGCGGCGGCGGAATCGGGCGCGCTCTTCATCCTCACCCACAACTACACCGCCTACCCGATGATCCGGCAGGCGCGGGCGATGGTGGCCGAGGGCAGGCTCGGCACGCTGCGGGTGGTGCAGGTCGAGTACGCGCAGGACTGGCTGGCGACGCCGCTCGAGGGCACCGGGCAGAAGCAGGCCGGCTGGCGCACCGATCCGGCGCAGTCGGGCGCCGGCGGCTCGACCGGCGACATCGGCACCCATGCGTTCAATCTCGCGGGCTTCGTGACCGGGCTGAAGCTCGCGGCGCTGGCGGCGGATCTGCAGGCGTTCGTGCCGGGACGGCGGCTCGACGACAACGGCAACGTGCTCCTGCGCTACGACGGCGGCGCCCGCGGCATGCTCTGGTGCAGCCAGGTCGCCCTCGGCAACGAGAACGCGCTCCGGCTCCGGGTCTATGGCGACAAGGGTGGGCTAGAGTGGGCGCAGGAGGACCCGAACTACCTGTGGTTCACCGAGCTCGGCAAGCCGAAGCAGCTCCTGACCCGCGGCGGCGCCGGCGCGGGACCCGACGCGGCGCGGGTCAGCCGGACGCCGGGCGGGCACCCGGAGGGCTATCTCGAAGGCTTCGCCAACCTCTACGCCGAGGCGGCGCGGGCAATCCGGGCGCGGCGCGAGGGCAGGCCGGTGCCGGCCGACGTGCTCTATCCGTCGGTCGAGGACGGCGTCGCCGGCGTCGCCTTCGTCGAGGCCTGCGTCCGCTCGTCGGCGCGCAACGGCGCCTGGATCACGCTCTAGGCCCGGTCTCAGGCGCGCAGCCGCGGCATAGCGCGGCCGTGGCTGGCGCCGGCGACGAAGCGGAGCGGCGTCAGCGCCGGATAGCGCAGCGGCGCGGCGGCGGTGCCGCCGCCGTCGGGCAGGAGCGCGATCAGCCGCTCCGCCAGCGCCGCGCCGACCGAATCGAGATCCGCCGTGAAGTGGCTGAGCGCCGGCACCAGCGAGCGGCTGTCGAAAAGCGGGAAGGTGCAGATGATCGACACCTCCGCTCCGATCTGCCGGCCGCGGGCGGCGCAGTCGGCGTAGAGCGCCGAGGCGATCGCCTCGTGGGTGGCGAGGAGCGCGGTGGGCGCGCGGGCGCCGGCGAGCGCGGCCCGGCCCTCGGCAGTCGGTGCGCCCTCGTGCACCGGCACCAGGCGCACCGTGTCGGCGGGCAGGCCGAGCCGCATCACCTCGGCCTGGAAGGCGGCGAGGATGATCGCCTGGTAGTTGAGAAGCTCCTCGCTGGTGGCGATGCCGAACCGGCGGTGGCCGTCGGCGACGAAGCGCCGCGCCGCCTCGGCGGCCATCGCCTCGAAGTCGAAGTCCACGAACGCATAGTCCTCGAACCCGGCGCTGCGGCCGAAGGCGACGTATTCGACATCGGTCGCCTTGAGATAGGCGAGCCGCGGGTCGCCCGGCACCGTCTGGCTGATGATGACGGCGTCGGCGATGCGCCGCTGGACGATTCGCCGCAGGTGCGGCAGCGGCTCCTCGTCGGGGCCGCGGAACAGCACGATGAGGTCGAGCGAGCGGCGGTGCAGCGCGCGCCGCAAGCCTTCGAGCACGACGAAAAGCCCCGAATCGCACCCCTCGCCGACGTTCCGGCTCGGGATGACCGCGGCCACCATGCCGGTGCGGCCGCTGCGCAGGCTCCGGCCCGACTGATTCGGCACATAGCCGACTCGGATCGCCGCTTCCTTGACCCGGGCGCGGGTCTCCGGATTGACGTCCGGGCGATCGTTCAGGGCGCGCGAGACCGTTCCGATCGAGAGCTGCAGCTCCTGAGCGAGCTGTCTGATCCCCATACGCTCCTCCTGGGGTTGCGTCCGGTCCACGTCAATTCGCTCCCGGTATGGCCATGAAGTCCGACAAAGGCAATGGCTGCGAGGCTATCGGAAAACCTGCGCGGACCCTTGCCGATTTTACGATTCTTTTACGAAAACCACTCGCCGCGCGACGTACAGAGTCACGGGCCTGTAACGCAGCCGGGTGTTCTCTCAGGCACTGCCCGGCAGAGCCAGCGAGCACACGAGATCATGTCAGACGCCACCATCGCCGATCTTCCCGCGCAGCACCTCTTCGGCAGCCTTGGCGCCGGCGAGCGGTTCGCCGCGATCGGCGATCCGGACGGCGAAGCCGACCGGCGCATCCTCGAGAAGATCGCCGCCAAGATCGCCGCGACCCGCCGCCCCGGCGCGAAGTCAGACATTCCGGCCGGCGTCACCTATCTGACCCAGTTCGTCGTCCACGACCTCGACTTTCCGACGCGCGACAGCGCCGAGGGTCCGCGGCTCGATCTCGGGCTCATCTACGGCGACGGGCCGAAGCATGACGCCTTCTGCTATCAGGTGCCGTTCCAGGCCGGCGTCTGCCGGCACCTGCTGCGGGTCGGGCGCACCCGGCCGACGCCGTCCTCGCCGGCGTGGGGCGCGGCGCGCGACCTGCCGCGGAACTCGTGCCCGAACCTCGATGCGCGCCCGGTCGAGAACCGCAGCGAGGTGCTGGTGCCGAACACCTTCTCCGATTCGAACCTGCTGCTCGCGCAGATGCAGGTGCTCTGGGCGCTGCTGCACAACGCGATCGCCGGCACCCTCGCGGAGACCCGCGGCGCGGAGGTGGCGCTCGACCAGGCGCAGCGGCTGAACCGCGAGGTCTATGCGCGCGTCATCCGCTCCGACGTGCTCGGCAGCTGGCTGATGCCGGGCCTTCGCGCACGCTACGCGGCGGCGCAACCGCGGCTGGCCGCGAGCAGCATGCTCGGCACGCCGCGCGAGTTCATGGCCGGCGTCGGCCGGCTCGGCCACGGGCTCGTGCGCGAGATCTATTCGCTCAACGACCAGATCCAGGTGGCGGGGCTGCGCACGCTGGTGCGCCACACCAGCACCGGGCGGCCATTCGACATGCCGCTGACCGAGGACTGGCTCATCGACTTCTCGCGCTTCTTCGCGATTGGCGCGTCGGTGCCGCAGCGGGCGCGCGCGCTCGGGCCGCACGTGGCGCGGCCGTTCGCCTCCGGCGCGCTCGCCGCGACCGACGGCAGCGACGGCCTGGTGCTGCGCGATCTCGTCGCCTGCTGCCGTGGCGGGCTGCGCTCGGTGCGCTCGCTGATCGCGCGGGCGGCGGCGGCCGAGCCGGGCCTGTTCGACGGGTGCCTGGCCGGCGACGGCCCGCGCTGGCGCGCGACGGTCGCCGACTGGCTCGCCGACACCGGGCTCGACGCGGACACGATCGGCCGGCTGGCGGGCGATCCGCCGCTGACGCTCTTCCTCATGCTCGAGGCGGAGGCCGACACCGGCGGCCGAACGCTTGGCGGCCTCGGCTCGGTCATCATGGGCGAGACGCTGGCCGCGGCGCTGCCGGCCGAGGAGGCCGATCCGGCGCTCGACGTGGCGCGCGCGGTGGTGTTCCGCGACCGCGTGCCCGGCTCAATGGCCGAGATGATCCGTTTCCTGCAGTCGCACTACCGCTTTGCCGAAGGCGCGCGCCTGCACGCGCCTGACGACGGCGATACCGCCGCCGCGACCCCTCACCCCGTTGCACCCGGAGGCTTCCCGATGCTCGATGCTCACGCGTCTGCCGCCACCCAGCCGATTCCGCGAATCGAGGTCGCCGACTACATCGAGATGGGTCGGCTCGTCGCGCAGTGGGCGGCCGACCCCTCGACGCGACCCGCCGATGTGGACGAGCTGAAGGAGCAGCTCGACGGCGTCGCCATCGTGCCCGACCGCATCCGGAGCGTGGAGTTCGTGCAGAGCACGCTCGACCACCTGGTGCTGCGGCTGCCGGTGAAGGAGATGATCGAGGAGTCGATCGAGCGGATGTCCGATCCCCTGGGCGACGGGCGCTATCCGCTGCCGCAGTTTTACGCCGATCATTACCGGCCGGGGTTCGGGCCGGTGATGACCCCGCTCGACACGCTGCTCGCCCGCGTTGGGGACTACACCATCGCCCAGTGCCGCTGAGGGGCTGAGGCTCAAGATTGCCCGGGCGCCGCGGCGCCGGGCTCCACCTGCAAGCCGAGCGTCCGGTTTGCTTCCTCCCTGACCACGCGACTGGCGGCTGGCATGTCCAGCCGCCCTTTTTGTCAGAGAAAGCGTGCGCGGAGCGAGCGGGCGACGAGCGCCCTGGCGGCGGCGCCTTCGGCGGCGGCGGTGCGGCAGTCCTCGATCTCGATCATGCCGTCGCCGGTCGCCACCACCGGGTTGCCGCCGTGGCGCAGGCAGATCTGCCCTGGCACGGCGGCGAAGTCGAACCCTGGATCGAAGCTGCGGGCGCGGAAGATCGTCACGCGCTCGCTGCCCTCGAGGTCGGAGAAGGCGCCGGCGAGCGGCCGGGAGCTGGCGCGGATCAGCGCGAGCACTGATCGGGTCGAGGCGCTCCAGAGGATGCGACCGTCGTCGGCGCGACGCGGAAAGGTGCGGAACGGCCGGATCGAGGTGTCCTCGGCAATGAAGCCGCCGCGGTCGATCTGGTCGATCGCGTCGGCGAAGAGCGTCGGGATCGCCGCGTCGAGCCAGGCGCAGATGTCGCCGACGTAGGTTTCCTCGTCGATCGGCCGATGGCTCTTGACCAGCCAGGGGCCCGAATCGAGCTCGTCGGTCATCTGGTGGATGGTGACGCTGACGCTCGGCTCGAAGTTCAGGATTGCCCAGCTCGGGCAGGCATTGCCGCGGTAGCGCGGCAGGTCGCCGGCATGGGCGTTTAGGATGCCGTGGCGGAAGGCGTCGCGGATCTCGCGGCCGAGGAGCAATGGCCAGTTGACCGAGATCGCCACGTCGGTGTCCCCGGCGAAGGGCGCGATGTTCTCGCGCAGGTTTCCGCCGACGAAGAAGGGCACGCCGAGCGTGCGGGCGCACGCGGCGAAGTCCTCGACTCCGGCGCCGTAGTACTCTTCCGCCCGCGTCGTCTGGATGAAGCTGAGCGCGTGGCCGCGCTCGATCAAAGGGGCAAACGACTTCAGGAGGAGCTGGCTTCTGCCGATGGCGCCAATCCGCATGAGAGACGAACCCGTGAAACTCCGCGCGCCTGTATGACGGCCTTCGGGAACCGGAAGAAGCCGCCCGTTCGGATGAGGCGGTGCTAGCCCGGCCTCACCCCAGGCTCATCCCCCCGCATCAGCGCGAGGGCGATGGCGTGCAGCTCCGGGCTCGCCGCCGCGATCACCGTGCCGCCGGCGAGCGGCAGCGCGCCGTCGGCGTCGGTGACGACGCCACCGGCGGCGGTGATGATCGGGACGAGCGGCACGATGTCGTAGGGTTGCAGCGAGCTCTCGACCACCAGATCGACAAAGCCCATGGCGAGCAGGCAGTAGGCGTAGCAGTCGCCGCCGAACCGGGTCAGCCGTGCGGCGCCGGAGACACGGGCGAAGCCGGCGCGGTCGGCCTCGGCCGTGAACATGTCGGGGTGGGTGGCGTAGAGGATGGCCTCGCCGATCTCGGTGCGCCCCGAGGTGGCGAGCGGCCGCGCAGCGCCGCCATGATGCAGCGCGGCGCCCGCCGGGCCGCCGACGAAGATCTCGCCGAGGTAGGGCTGGCAGACGATGCCGCCGACCGGCTGGCCGCGGTGGCGCAGGCCGAGGAGGACGCCCCAGGCGGGCATGCCGGAGATGAAGGCGCGGGTGCCGTCGATCGGGTCGACGATCCACGACCACGCGCTGGTGCCGGCGGTGAAGCCGGCCTCCTCGCCCTCGACGGCGCTGTCGGGCCAGAGTGCCGTCAGCCGCGCGCGGATCAGCGCCTCGACCTCGCGGTCGGCGCGCGTCACCGGGTCGAAGCCGCCGGGCCCGAGCTTGTTCTCGACGTCGAGCGGCTGGCGGAAGTAGCCGAGCGCCAGCGCGCCCGCGGCCTCGACGATCGGCAGCGCGGCGGCGAGGCGGGCGGCGGCTTCGTCGCGGTCGGTCATTGGGCCTCCTGGATGCGGCCGGCGTCGAGCCGCAGCACGCGGTCCATGCGGGCGGCGAGCTCGGGGTTGTGGGTGGCGATGAGCGCGGCGAGGCCGGTCGAGCGCACGAGCTCGAGCAGCATGTCGAACACCCGGCCCGAGGTTTCCGGGTCGAGGTTGCCGGTCGGCTCGTCGGCGAGCAGGAGCTTCGGGCGGTTGGCGAGCGCACGGGCGACGGCGACGCGCTGCTGCTCGCCGCCGGAAAGCTCGGCCGGGCGATGCTCGAGCCGGTGGCCGAGCCCGACGGCCTCGAGAAGCGCGCGGGCCTGCGTTGCGGCCTCGCTCCGCGCGACGCCAGCCGCGCGCTGCGGCAACGCGACGTTCTCGAGCGCGGAGAACTCGGGCAGCAGGTGGTGGAACTGGTAGACGAAGCCGACGGCATCGCGGCGGAGGCGGGTGCGCAGCGTGTCGTCGGCGCGCTCCGCCGCCTGGCCGAGCAGCGCGACCGAGCCCGAGCTCGGCGCATCGAGCAGGCCCGCGATGTGGAGCAGCGTCGACTTGCCCGCTCCCGATGGGGCGACGAGCGCCACCACCTCGCCCTTGCCGAGCGCGAGGCTCGCGTCCTCGAGCACGGCGATCGCTGCCGGGGTGCCGGCATTGTAGACCTTGGCGACGCCGTCGAGGCGGAGGACCTCGGTCATCGGGCGGGCACGGCCTGCCGAGCGCGACGTTTCACGACGGTCCCTTGCCGCGTCCCGCGCTCCGGCCGACGGCCCGGCGAACGCATTCGTTCGCTTTTCGGGCCGGGACTGGCTGCGGCCTGCGGCCGAAGCTTCGGTCGCGGGTGCGAGCCTCGTCGCCGGGCACTCCCCGGATCCCGTCGCTCACTCATAGCGCAGCGCCTCGACCGGGTTCATTCGCGCGGCGTTGCGGGCCGGGACAATGGTGATGACGAACGAAAGGAGAAGCGCCATGCCGGCGACGGCGCCCACATCCTGCCAGCGCAGGCGCGAGGGGATCTCGGTCAGGTAGCGGATCTCGGGGTTCCAGAGCGAGGCGCCGAGCACCGCCTCGACCAGCGCCTGGATATCCTTGATGTAATACGCGAACAGGCAGCCGAGGATCACCCCCAGCACCGTGCCTACCACGCCGATCAGCGAGCCGCAGAGGAAGAAGACCCGCATGATCGATCCTTGGGTCAGTCCCATCGTGCGCAGGATGCCGATGTCGCGTCCCTTGTTCTTCACCAGCATGACCAGGCCCGAGATGATGTTCATGGCAGCGATCAGCACCACGAGCGACAGGATGATGAACATCACCCGCCGCTCGGTGTCGAGCGCGGAGAGAAACGCGCCCGAGGCGTCCTTCCAGGTCCAGAGCACCGCGCGCGACCCGGCGGCGGCGGCGATCGCCGGCACGATGTCCTCGACGCGGTTCGGATCCCTGACCATCACCTCGATCTCGTCGGCCCCGCCCTCGCGGTCGAAGAACGCCTGCGCCGCGTCGAACGGCATGTAGACGCGGGTCTTGTCGATGTCGTAGCGGCCGACGCCGAACACGTAGGCAACGGAGAAGTCCGAGACCCGCGGCTGGGTGCCGAACGGGGTGTCCATGCCCTGCGGCGAGATCAGCGTCACCGTGGCGCCGACGCCGACGCCGAGGTCGCGCGCGACGCCCGAGCCGATGGCGATGCCGGTGCCGAAGTCGTCGAGGCTGCCGAAGGCGGTCTCCGGATGGGCGACGAGCGGCACCGCGCGGAGGTCGGCGGGGCGGATGCCGATGACCTCGACGCCGGAGGCACGGTCGTTGGCCGAGACCATTACCTGCCCGCGCACCAGCGGCGCCGCGTGGGTGACGCCGGGCACCGCGGCGAGGCGCCGCGCCAGGTCGTCGTAGTCGGGGATCAGCCGGCTCATCGTGCCGTTCGCGTCCGGCTCGCCCGCATAGTAGACGGTGACGTGGGCATTGGCGCCGATGATCCGCTCGGTGAACTCCTCGCGGAAGCCGTACATCACCGCCTGCACCACGATGAGCGTGGCGACGCCCAGCATCACGCCGACGAGCGCATACCAGGCGATGACCGAGATGCCGCCGTCCCTCCGGCGCGCCCGCAGGTAGCGCCAGGCGATCAGCCACTCGAAGGCGGCGAAGGGTCGGGTCGACTGGCTCACGCGGTGAAGTCCTTGCGGGCTGTGGCCGGACCCTGACCAGCGGCTCCGGCCGGGGTCAAGCGACAATCCCGGGAGCGCCGCGGCCGTCAGCGGCCGGCGTAGATGTCGCGCAGCCGCGCCACCACCGCCGCGGGCGACAGTTCCTCGCTCTCGCCGCTGCGGCGCGAGGTGAGCTCGACCTTCCCGGTGGCGAGGCCGCGCGGGCCGACGGTGATCCGCCACGGCAAGCCGATCAGGTCCATCGTCGCGAACTTGGCGCCGGCCCGCTCGTCGCGGTCGTCGTAGAGCGGGTCGATCCCGGCGGCCGCGAGGTCGGCATAGAGCGCCTCGCAGGCGGCATCGGTCGCAGCGTCGCCCTGGCGCAGGTTGACGATGCCGGCGCCGAACGGCGTGACGCCCTCCGGCCAGATGATGCCCCGCTCGTCGTGGTTGGCCTCGATGAGCGCACCCACCAGCCGCGAAACGCCGATGCCGTGGCTGCCCATCTGCACCGGCACCCGCTCGCCGGCCTCGTTGACGACCAAGGCCTTCATCGGCTCGGAATACTTGGTGCCGAAGAAGAAGATCTGGCCGACCTCGATGCCGCGGCCCTCGACGCGGCGCTCCTCGGGCACCTGCGCGAACTCGGCCGCATCGTGGCGCTCGTCGGTGCGGGCGTAAGGCGCGGTCCAGGTCGCGACGATCTCGGCGACGGCGCCCTTGTCGGCGAAGTCGATCGCCCGGTCGCCGAGCGTCAGGTCGGTGACGGCGCGGTCGTAGAAGACCGCGCTCTCGCCGGTCGGCGCGAGGACGAGGAACTCGTGGGAATGGTCGCCGCCGATCGGGCCGGTGTCGGCCTTCATCGGGATCGCCTTCAGCCCCATGCGTTCGTAGGTGCGCAGGTAGCTGACCATGTGGCGGTTGTAGGCGTGGATCGCGTCCTCGACGGTCAGGTCGAAGTTGTAGCCGTCCTTCATCAGGAACT
>JBDHSS010000031.1:0-16546 GCA_039808205.1 Paracoccaceae bacterium
CGGTGATCGCGGTGCCGAGCGGCGCCACCGCGTGGGCGATGCCGGCGCGGGCGAGCGCGATCACGTCCATGTAGCCTTCGGCCACCACCACCGTGCCGGCCTTGCGCGCGGCGACGCCGGCGGGGGCGGCATTGTAGAGCGTCCGGCTCTTGTCGAAGAGCGGCGTCTCCGGCGAGTTCAGGTACTTGGGCTCCTGCCCGGCCGCCAGCGCGCGCGCGCCGAAGGCGATCGCCCGGCCGCGCGGGTCGCGGATCGGGAACATGATCCGGTTGCGGAAGCGGTCATAGGGCGCGCCGCCGCCGTCGGGCCGCCCGGCCAGCCCGGCCTCGACCAGGCGATCGAGCCCGAAGCCCTTGCCCGTCAGGTGCTCGATCAGCACGCGCCGCCCCTCGGGCGCGAAGCCGATCTCGAAGCGCTCGACGAGCGCCGGAGTGACGCCGCGGCGCTCGAGGTAGCCGCGCGCCTCGCCGGCGCGGGCGCCGGAGAGCTGGCCGCGATAGAAGCGGATCGCCGCCTCCATCGCCTCGGCGAGCCCCTGGCTCGCCGCCGTGCGCGCCGCCGCGGCCGGATCGGCCGCCGGCAGCGTCATGCCGGCATCGCCCGCCAGCCGCTCGACCGCCTCGATGAAGCCGAGGTTCTCGGTCTCGCGCACGAAATCCAGCACATCGCCCTTGGCATGGCAACCGAAGCAGTAGTAGAACCCCTTGGCGTCATCCACATGGAAGGACGCGGTTCGTTCCTGATGGAACGGACAGGGGGCCCACCAGTCGCCACGGGCCGCATTGCTCTTGCGAGGGTCCCAGACGACTCGTCGCCCCACGATCTGCGCTAGCGAAATGCGGCCGCGGAGCTCGTCGACGAATCCCGGAGGAAGCTGCATTGCCGGAATATCGGCCCGGCCCAGGTGATTCGCAAGACTGATTCGCAAGTGATTCGGATGATTCCCGAAATCCGCGTCGCCGGGGGCACACAAAGCGTCCCTGGGAAATCAGGCACCCCCGACCGAAGCGGGGCCTGTTGGCCCCGCGAGTCCCGGCCCGGCAGGCGAACGCATGCGCCGGGCCGTTCGTTGGAGCGTGGGACGCGCGGAGACGAAGGGGTGAGCCGTGTCGCCGTCGGTGCCAATCCGTTCGCGTCCGACCCGGCGGATGCGTCGCGACGCATCCGCCCTCGGGGGGTCGGATGCGGACGGATTTGTCCACGCCAAATCCGGCGGCCGCGGCATCGTCGTGACCGCGTCTTAAGCGAGCAGCCCGTCCGGCGGCGCGAAGACGAAATCCGACGCGTGGAGCTCCGCCACGTCCGTATGCTCGAGCACGATGCTGCCGCCGAGGAAGCCGACGCGAACGTCGCCACCGAACTGCATGATCTGCAGGTCGCTGAAGTCGTCGACGCCCGTGGCGCTGATCCGGAGCACGTCGGTGCCGGAGCGGAAATCGGCGACGGAATCGGTGCCGCCGCCGCTCGCGAAGAGGAAGACGTCGGCACCCGCGCCGCCGATCAGGTGATCGTTGCCGGTGTTCCCCGCCAGCCGGTCGCCGCCGCCGCCGCCGATGAGCACGTCAGCGCCGCGGCCACCGAGCAGACGGTCGTGGTTGGCGCCGCCGAGCAGCCGGTCGTTGCCGTCGTCGCCGCGCACCAGGTCGTCGCCGCCCTGCCCCGCGACCCGGTCGTGGCCGGCGCCGCCGTAGAGCCGATCGGCGCCGCTGCCGCCCCAGAGCGAGTCGGCACCCCAGCGCCCGGCCACCACGTCGGCGATCTGGATGCCGGAGAGCGCGTCCGCCCTCGCGCTGCCGACCAGCGTGCCGTCCTTCGGCGGCGTGACGTCGTGGACGATGGTGCGCCAGTAGGCGTAGCCGACGGCGGCTTCGCGATCGATCCCCTCGGGCAGCGACTGCGCCGGGGCGAGACCCGCCGCCCGCACCATCGCGCCGGCGAAGGCGTTCGAGTTCTCGGTGAACAGGCGATACTCATAGCCGTCGTCGATCAGCGCCTGCGCGTACTTGACGATGATGCCCCATGCCGGGTCCGCCTCGGCGCCGGACAGGAGCACGGTGCTGTGGCGATCGGCCGGCGTGTCGCTGCCGCGGTCGTCGGCCGAGTCGGCGATCGGCACGTTGCGCTCGATGTCCATCGGCGCGCCGATCGGCTGGAGGTTGGTCGGGCCGGAGCGGACGACGTACTCGTCGCCGTTGTCGGCGGTGTAGACGAGATAGAGATGCAGCGTGTTCGTCGGCCCGCCGATGATGCGCAGCGGATGCTCCTCGATCGAGATGGTAGGCATGTGCTTCCTCCCCGGCCCGCCAGGCTCCCGAGCGGTGCCACGCCATATACGCGGCAGCGCACCGCCGGTTTCAATCAAGACCCCGCCTCATTGCGCCGGCGCGATCACCGCCTCGCCGCGGCTTGAGCCGCTCGCCCGGTCGATCACCCGGATGCGCTCCTGCCCCGCGCCGTCGACCGTCACCACCGCCAGCCAGTCGCTGCCGAGCGTGACCGCCCGCGCCGTCTCGCCCGCCGGCAGCCGCACCACGGGCGGCAGCGCCAGCGGCGCCGGCGCCGCCGCGAGCCGGATGACAAGCAGGCCGACGATTGCTATGACCCCCGCGATCAGCGTCGCGGTGAGCGCGACCACCAGCCGCCGCAGCAGCCGGAGCCGCGGCGGTTCCGGCACCTCCTCCTCGCCCCCCGTCCCGCGCTTCATGGTCTCGCCGCTCATGTCCGATCCTCTCCGACAGCTTCGCGTGACGCTGGGGCCGGAGCCCGGCGAGCGGCTTGATAAGGCGCTCGCCGCCGCGGTGCCCGAGGCGCTGGCGCTCAGCCGCTCGCGGCTGCAGGCCCTGATCCTCGAGGGCGCGGTCGCCGCCGGCGACGGCACGGCGCTCGCCGACCCGCGGCTGCGCCTCGCGCCCGGCACCGAGGTCGTCGTCACCCTGCCCGAGCCCGCGCCGATCGCGGCCGAGCCCGAGGCGATCCCGCTTGAAATTGTCTTCGAGGATGCCCATCTCGTGGTCATCGACAAGCCGGTCGGGCTTGTCGTTCACCCTGCGCCCGGCGCGCCCTCCGGCACGCTCGTCAACGCCCTGCTGCATCACGCGGGCGGCAGCCTCTCGGGGATCGGCGGCCGGCTCCGGCCGGGAATCGTCCACCGCATCGACAAGGATACCTCGGGCCTTCTCGTCGTCGCCAAGTCCGACATCGCGCACCGGAGCCTCGCTGAGCAGTTTGCCGAGCACGCGATCGAGCGCCGCTATCTCGCGCTCGTCCACGGCGTGCCGGATCCGGCCGAGCCGCGGCTCGCCGGGCTCGCGGGCATCGCGTGGGAGCCGGGCGGGGTCTTGCGCATCACCGGCAACATCGGCCGGCATCCGGGCGACCGCAAGCGCATGGCCGTGCTCAGCGCCGCCGGAAAGCCCGCCGTGACCCGCGCCCGCGTGCTGGAGCGGTTCCCCACCGCCGCCTTCGTCGAGTGCCGGCTCGAGACCGGCCGCACCCACCAGATCCGCGTGCACATGGCCTTCGCCGGCCATCCGCTCGTCGGCGATGCGGTCTACGGCCGGCGCAAGGCGGAAGGCGCGCTCGCCGGCTTCCCGCGGCAGGCGCTGCACGCGGCGTCGCTCGGCTTCCGCCATCCGGCGACCGGCGCGGCGGTGCGCTTCGAGTCAGGCCTCCCGGCCGACATGGAGGCGCTGCTCGCGGCATTGCGCCGCGAGAACGCGCCCGGGTAACGAATCCGGGACATGAATGACACGTCACCTGCCCTATAATCATGGGCACATCGCGGGGTTGGACAGTCCCCGTCAGGAGGTTTCAGTGGCCTACGACAAGTTGCCGGCGCCTTCGCCCGAGCAGGGCCTGTCGCGCTACATGCAGGAGATCCGCCGCTTCCCGATGCTGGCGCCGGAAGAGGAATACATGCTGGCCAAGGCCTGGGCCGACCACGGCGACACCGAGGCCGCGCACAAGCTCGTCACCTCGCACCTGCGGCTCGCCGCGAAGATCGCCATGGGCTACCGCGGCTACGGCCTGCCCACCGCCGAGGTGATCTCCGAGGCCAACGTCGGGCTCATGCAGGCGGTGAAGCGCTTCGACCCCGACAAGGGCTTCCGCCTCGCCACCTATGCCATGTGGTGGATCCGCGCCTCGATCCAGGAATACATCCTGCGCTCGTGGAGCCTGGTGAAGATGGGCACCACGGCGGCGCAGAAGAAGCTGTTCTTCAACCTCCGCAAGGCGAAGAACAAGATCGGCGCCATCGAGGAGGGCGAGTTGCGCCCCGAGAACGTCGCGCGGATCGCCCACGACCTCAACGTCTCCGAGGACGAGGTGATCTCGATGAACCGCCGGATGGCCGGCGGCGACGCCAGCCTCAACGCCCAGGTGCGCGGCGACGGCGACGGCACGGCGGAGTGGCAGGACTGGCTCGAGGACGAGGACGCCGACCAGGCGACCGCCCTCGCCGAGCGCGACGAGCTCGAGGCGCGCCAGGAGATGCTGCTCGAGGCGATGAAGGGCCTCAACGACCGCGAGCGGCACATCCTGACCGAGCGCCGCCTCAAGGACGAGCCGGTGACGCTCGAGGAGCTGTCGCAGCAGTACGACGTCAGCCGCGAGCGCATCCGCCAGATCGAGGTGCGCGCGTTCGAGAAGCTGCAGAAGCGCATGCGCGAGCTCGCCGTCGAGCGCAACCTCGTGCCGGCGGTGAACTGAACGTCGGCGCCGGCGACCTCATGCCAAGTTCGGTGAAACCGTTCGGATGAACCGAGGATCGGCGCCCCGAGCCTGCAAAAGCGAGGCACTGCCTCGCGCAGGTTCGTCGGCCGGAGCGCGGGACGCGCGGAAGCCGAGGGGCGTGCAACTGCACCCGACGCTGTACCCCAAATCCGCGAAGGGCATGCGGCACCCTCGCGCTTGCCGCCGAACGCCTTGACCCCGCATCGATCATCCGGAGCCGGATCAGAACCCGCAGCGCCGGAACCCCTCCTCGAGCCCCGCGCGCGTCGCCGCGTCGTGGACCGGCAGGCCGGCGAAGAAGTGCGCGCGGCTGACCGCCGGGCGATGGCCGCGGATCGCCACCGCCCGGCGGCGGGCAGCGTCGAGGTCCCCGGCCAGCGCGTCGCAGGCCATCGCGATCATCGCGATCAGCACGTGTGCGCGCGGCGTCCGCGCCGCGACATCCGCCCAGTGGGCGGCAGCGGCGACGTCGCCGTCGGCCAGCGCCGCCAGCGCCTTCGCCGCGCGCATCGCGTAGAGCAGCGGGTCGATCGGGCTGAGCGCCATCGCCCGCTCGACGTGCGGCACGCCGTCCTGCGTGGCGCCGGCGAGGATCTGCACCAGCGCCTGCGAGTAGTGGCCCTTCGCGTAATTGGGGCTGATCTCGGTCGCCCGCTCCAGCCACGGGAGCGCCGCGTCGAGCTCCTGCCGCAGCCAGAAGCTGCGCCCCATGGTCAGGTTGGCGAACGGATCGAGCGGATCGAGCTCGACGCCGCGCTCCGCCGCGCGGCACGCGAGCGCGATTTCCGCCTCGCGGTCGCGCCGGTAGTGCAGGAAGGCGTTCTGGAAGTGGGCGAACGAGAGCCCGGCGTGGGCGCGCGCAAAGCTCGGCTCCAGCGCCGCCGCGCGCTCGAAGAACCCGAGCGCGGCGGCGTTGCCCTCGGGAGTGTATTCGTGCACCCGCTGCAGCCCGAGGTGGAAGGCCGCCCACGCATCGAGCCGGTCGGGCGGCGCGGATTGCGCTCGCAGCGCCTCATGCAGCTGGATCTCGAGCTCGAGCGCCGCGGCGATGCCGGCGACGATCTCGGCGCGCAGCGCATGCACGTCGTCGATGGCGCCGGCGAAGCGGTCGGCCCAGACCACGCCGCCGGTCGCCGTCTCGGCAAGCTCGACCGCGATCGCAAGCCGGGCGCCGCTCGCCTCGATCGAGCCGGTCAGGAAGTAGCGCACTCCGAGCCGCGCCGCGACGACCGGTGCCTGCGCCTCGGCGCCGCGCAGCTGGAACGACGAGCCCGGCGCGATGACGAAGAGCCAGCGCAGCCGCGCGAGCGCCACGATCACCTCGTGGGGCACCGCCTCCTCGAGCCCGGGCAGCGTCGCCGGATCGCCGAGCCGGACGAGCGGCAGCACCGCGATCGACGGCCGCCCGCCGATGAGCGCCGCTCGGGCGGGCTCCGGCGGCGGCACAGGCATGGGCTCGCGCGCCGCCGCCGGCGGCCGGTCGACCGACACCACGCCGCGGAAGCGGAACCCGCGGCTCCGCACCGTCTCGATCAGCCGCTGGTCGCTGCCGGTGTCGTCGAGCGCGCGCCGCGCGCCCTTGACCGCGGTGGCGAGCGTCGCGTCCGAGACGATGCGCCCGCTCCAGACCTCGGCCAGCATCCGGTCGCGGTCGACGACGGTGCCGGGATTGTCGACGAGCAACCGGATGAGGTCGAAGACCCGCGGCTCGACGTGCACCGCGGCCCCGCGCCGCCGCACCTCGAAGGCACCCGTGTCGACCTCGAAATCCTCAAATCTGTAGAGCAAGGCTGCGCCCGCCCCCGATCCGCGATCGATCCGCACTCGATCCTCAGGATATCCCCACGCGGTCTTCAAGCACAAGCCGGCGACTTCCGGCATGATCCGCACATTCTCGGGAACCTGGCCCGGCAACGCCGGACGCAAGCCGCAAGGACACCGCCATGAACCAGATCAGCACCGCCATGGTCGATCTCGAGGCGCTCAAGGCGCGCCAGCAGGCTACTTGGGCCTCGGCCGACTACTCGATGATCGGCACCACGCTGCAGATCGTCGGCGAGAGCCTCTGCGAGACCATCGACATCAGCGCCGGCAGCGCCGTCCTCGACATCGCCGCCGGCAACGGCAACGCCACGCTCGCGGCCGCGCGCCGCTTCTGCCGCATCACCTCGACCGACTACGTGCCGGCCGTCCTCGAGCACGGCCGCGCCCGCGCCGCCGCCGAGGGCCTCGACGTGCGCTTTCAGGTCGAGGACGCCGAGGCCCTGAGCTTCCGGAGCGCCAGCTTCGACGTCGTCCTCTCCACCTTCGGCGTCATGTTCGCCGCCGACCCGCCGCGCGCCGCCCGCGAGATGCTGCGTGTCTGCCGGCCCGGCGGAACCATCGGGCTCGCGAACTGGACGCCCGACGGCTTCATCGGCCAGCTGTTCCGCGCCATCGGACGCCACGTGCCGCCGCCCGCCGGCGCCCGCTCGCCTCTCCTCTGGGGGACCGACGCGACGATCCACGAGCTTTTCGGCGACGGCGCCTCGGAGATCGCGATCCACCCGCGAAAGTTCGTCTTCCGCTATCTCTCGGCCGACCACTTCCTCGACACCTTCCGCCGCTGGTACGGGCCGACGCTCAAGGCCTTCGCGGCCGCCGGCGAGCGCGCGCCCGAGCTCGACGCCGACCTGCGCATGCTGCTCCACGCCGGCAACCGCGCCACCGACGGGACGCTCATCGTACCGTCGGACTACGTCGAGGTGATGATCCGCCGGCGCTGAGCCGGCGGCAGCCCCCCGGTGCTTCATATTTCAGGAGAATCCGGCAGCATTCATTAGCCAACGATCAGTCATTTCCTCCCTCCGTCATTGATGCGCCCCTCGCTTCCCGGCTATCCGGCATGGATGCTCGGGGGGAGCGGGGGGCGTTCTGCATGGCCGGTATCGCAACGGTCGCGCGCAGCGGTGACGCGCGCGTCGACGGCATTCTGTCGGGATACGCCTGGGACACGGGCACGCTGACCTGGAGCGATCCCGACAGCCTGGCCGACTTCGGCAGCGGCTATCCGTCCCGGATCAACGGCTTCGCGCACGTCTCGGCCGCGACGCTCGCCTCGGTGCGCGCGGCGCTCGACGCCGACGGCGCGCCGCCCGCCCGCGCCGGCTTCACCGTCGAAGGCTTCACCGGCCTCGCGCTGCGCTACGCGGGCTCGGGCAGCGGCCAGGGCGAGATCCGCGTCGCCAGCACCGGCACCGCGCCCACTGCCTTCGGCTACCTGCCGGGGCCGGGCGCCGGCGGCGACGTCTGGTTCGGCGGCTCGGGCCGATCGCCGCGCACCGGCAACTACGACCACATGACCGCGCTGCACGAGCTCGGCCACGCGCTCGGCCTCAAGCACGCGCACGACACGAGCGGCTTCGGCGCCGTGCCGCTCGGCCTCGACACGCCCGAGTTCACCGTGATGAGCTACCGCGCCTGGGCCGGCGCGCCAGCCACCGGCTACGCCTTCGGCACCTGGGACGCGCCGCAGACGTACATGCAGCTCGACATTGCCGCGCTGCAGGCGATGTACGGCGCCGACTATACGGTGAACGCCGGCGACACCGTCTATCGCTGGACGCCGACCTCGGGCCGCACCTGGGTCGACGGCGGCGTCGGCCTCGATCCCGGCGGCAACCGGATCTTCGCGACGCTCTGGGACGGCGGCGGGCGCGACACCTACGACCTTTCCGCCTATGCGACCGGCGTCCGCGTCGACCTGCGCCCGGGTGCCGCGTCGACCTTCGCCGCCGCCCAGCTCGCCGACCTCGGCGGCGGGCCGAACGGCGGCCACGCCCGCGGCAACGTCTTCAACGCGCTGCTCCACGAGGGCGACACCCGCTCGCTGATCGAGAATGCCAAGGGCGGCGACGGCGCCGACCAGCTGATCGGCAACGCCGCCGCGAATTGCCTCGCCGGCGGCGACGGTGCTGACCGGCTTTCGGGCGGCCTCGGCGCCGATCGCCTCGCGGGCGGCAACGGCGCCGACGTCTTCGTCTTCCGCAGCACCGCCGAGTCACGGCCCGGCGCCGGCGACCGGATCGTCGCCGGCGACGCCGCCGCGGCCTTCGACGGGGCGGGTCGCCCCGGCGGCGACCTGATCGACCTGCACGCGATCGACGCCGACGTCCGGCACCCCGGCAACCAGGCCTTCGCCTTCGGCGGCACCGGGCGCGGGCACCTCTGGCTCGACGATGTCGCCGGCGCGACCGTCGTCTGCGGCAACACCGACGCCGACGCAGCACCTGAGTTCCGCCTGACGATCGCCGACGGCGGCCTGCGCGCGGCCGCCTACACGGCCGACGATTTCCTGCTCTGACCGGCGACGCCTCGGGGCGGCCGACGGAAGGCCTCCGCCTCGGCGTCCGCCGTGGTGCGCGGATCGACCGGCACCCGGCTGCGGAAGGCCGCGCGCCCGATCAGGTGCGCCCCGATCGGCGCCGAGGCGATCATGAACAGGAAGACGAACGCCGCCTCCGCCACTTCGCGCCACGACCCGGCCAGCAGCATCGTCGCGCCGACGATCAGCACCAGCCCGAACGTCCCGGCCTTGGTCGCCGCGTGCATCCGCGCATAGACGTCGCCGAGCCGGACGACGCCGATGCCCGCGACCAGGCAGAAGCCGCCGCCTGCGACGAGGAGCGCAGAGGCGACGAGCTCAATCACCGTCGCGATCCCGCGTGCGCTCGATGTAGCCGGCGAAGGCGACGGTGCCGAGGAAGGCGATCAGCGCCAGCCCGATCGCCACGAAGAGGTAGGCCTCCTCGCCGCTGGCGATGCGGAAGATCACCAGAAAGACGACGAGGATCGCCGACATGAGGTCGAGCGCCACCACCCGGTCGGGCAGGGTCGGCCCGACCAGCAGCCGCCACGCGGCCAGCAGCAGCGCCAGCACCGCGCAGCTCGCGGCGACTCCGGTCGCGATCCCAAGGATACCCGGCGGGAGGGACTCGATCATCATGCGGCACGTCCCCCGCGGTCGGGCACGGCATTCAAGCTGCGTGCTCTCTCCACCATCATCCGCGCGTCGCCCCAACGACCCGCCGCTCGATGCCCGCCACCTCCGCGCGAACGCCGGCGCTGTCGTCGCCGGCGAGCAGCGCGTGCACGAGGAGCGTGCGCCGGTCGGGGCTCACGTCGACGGTCAGGGTGCCGGGCGTCAGGGTGATGTAGTTGGCGATCAGCGTGATCTCGACGTCGCTCTCGTCGCCCTTGAGCGGCACGGTGACGAAGCGCGGCGCCACGCGCCCCCTCGGCGCCAGCACCGCCGCGGCGACCTGCACGCTCGAGACCGCCAGGTCGCGCAGGAAGGCGAGGCCGAGGGCGGGCGCGCGCCAGACGAGCCGCGGCGTCATGGCGCCGGCTCCAGCACGGCCACGATGTAGGCGGTCGGATCGAGGATGCCGGCGGCGATCGCGCCCGCGCCGTCGACGAACGGCGCGGCGACCACGCCAAGCCCGACGATGGCGGCGACGAGCGCCAGCAGCGGCACCAGCATCGCCGCCGGCAGCCGCTCCGCGACCGCCTGCTCGCCGGCGGGGTGCGGCGCCCAGACCGCTGCGGCCCAGATCCGCGCCACCGCCATCAGCGTCAGGAACCCGGTCGCGAGCACGGCGGCGGCGAGCCAGCCGTCGCTTTCCCCGAGGAAGGCGTTGACCAGCATCAGCTTCGGCCAGAAGCCCGAGAGCGGCGGCATTCCGGCCAGCGCCAGCAGCGGCATCAGGAGGAGCAGCGCCGTCCCCGGCGACGCGCGCCAGATGCCGCCGGTCGCCGCCAGCGTCTCCGACCCGGTCAGCCGCGCCACCGCACCCGCGCCCAAAAAGAGCCCGGCCTTCACCAGCACATCCTGCACCAGGTAGAGGACGACGGCGGCGATCGCGAGCGGCGTGCCGACGGCGATGCCGAGCACCATCGTGCCGATCGACGAGATGATGGTGAAGCCCAGCACCCGGCGGATGCTCGGCATCACCAGCGCGCCGAGCGCCCCGGTCGCCATCGACAGCAGCGCCACCCAGACGAGGAGCGGCCGCAGGATGCCGCCGTCGATGTCGTAGACGAGGGTGAAGACGCGCAACAGCGCATAGACGCCGACCTTGGTCAGCAGCGCCGCGAACAACGCCGACGTCGGGAACGACGGCGTGTGATAGCTCGCGGGCAGCCAGAAAAACACCGGGAACAGCGCGGCCTTGGCGCCGAAGGCGAAGAGCAGAAACGCGGCCGAGGCGAGCACCGCCGCCTCGCCGCCGCGCCCGGCAAGGCGGCCGTGCAGGTCCGCCATGTTGAGGGCTCCGGCCGTGCCGTAGAGCAGGCCGACGCCGGCGATGAACGCGACGGTGCCGATGAGGTTGAGCCCGACGTATTTCGTCGCGCCGTCGAGCCCCGCGCGGCCGCCGCCGACGACGAGCAGGCCGAAGGTCGCGATCAGCATCACCTCGAACCAGACGTACATGTTGAAGATGTCGCCGGTCAGGAACGCGCCGCTGACGCCGGCCAGCATCGCATGGGTTAGCGGATGATGGCCGAGGCGCTCCTCCGCCTCGCTCACGTCGCCGAGGCCAAAGACCACCGTCGCCAGCGCCACCACGCCGGCGAGGACGACCATCGTCGCCGAAAGCCCGTCGGCGACGAGCGTGATGCCAAAGGGCGCGGGCCAGCCGCCGGCCTGCTCGGCAAACGGGCCGGTCGCGATCACGCGCGCGAGGATGATGCCGCCCGAAGCGACCAGCGCCAGCGTCCCCGCGAGCGACAGCGTCTGCTGCAGCCGCCGCGAGCGCCAGGCGAGGATCGTCGCGACCGCGGTGGCGAAGGGGATGACCAGCGGCCAGAACAGCAGCATCAGGCCTCGCCCTCCGTCGCCTCGGCCGAGCGCTCCTCGTCGAGCACGTCGGTGCCGAGGAGGTCGAAGCTCTTGAACGCCAACGCCAGCGCGAAGACGAGCAGCCCGAAGCCGATGACGATCGCGGTCAGGATCAGCGCCTGCGGCAGCGCGTTGGCCGCCCGCGTCACCGTGACGGCGCCCTCCGGCACCAGCGGCGGCTTGCCGAAGGTCAGCCGCCCCGCGGCGAAGATGAGCAGGTTGGCGGCGTTCGAGATCATCGTCAGCCCGAAGAGATAGGGCAGCGTCCGCCCGCTCATCATCAGATACGCGCCGGCGGCGACGAGGACGCCGGTCAGCCCGGCGAGGACGATCTCCACCTCAGTCGTCCTCGCCTTGCGGCGCCGAAACCGTCGCCTCGAAGGCGAAGAGGATGCCAGTCACCGCGCCGAGCACCACGAGATAGACGCCGAGATCGAAAAGCGGGATCGACCCGAGCGGCAGGTGCGAGCCCACCCTGTCATAGAGCGGCCACATGCCCTTGAGGAAATGCCCCGCGCCGAGCCCGCCCCAGAGCCCCGAGGCAAGCGCCGCGCCGAGCCCCGTCGCCGCGATCGACTCAGGGCGAAAGCGCAGCGCCCGGCGCGCGGCGGCGAGCCCGTCGGCCTTCTCCACCAGCGCGAAGGCGGTTGCCGCGAGCAGCCCGCCGATGAACCCGCCGCCCGGCGCGTTGTGCCCGCGCAGGAACACGAGGAACGAGAAGGTCAGGATCACCGGCACCAGCACCCGCGTCGCGGTCGACAGGATCAGCGACTTCACCGCGGCCTCCGGACCTTCGCGCGCAGCACCGCCACCGCCGCCACCGCGGCGATCACGATCACGCTGATCTCGCCGAGCGTGTCGAAGCCGCGAAAGTCGACGAGGATCACGTTGACGACGTTTCGCCCGTGCGCCTGCGTGTAGCTCGTCGCCTCGAAGAACTCGGTCAGCCGCAGGTCGAGCGGCGTCGCCAGCACCGCGAGAAGTGCCAGCGCGACGCCGAGGCCGAGGCCGCCGGCGATCAGCGCGTTCAGCGGACTGAACGGCAGGTCGCCCGCCGCCGGCAGCCGCACCATCGCGAGGGCGAGGAACACCACCACCAGGATCTCGACGAAAAGCTGCGTCATCGCCACGTCGATCGCGCCATAGAGGATGAAGACGAACGCGATCCCCGACCCGACGCCGCCCAATGCCGCGATGGCGGTCAGCCGCGAGCGGGTCCGGAGCACGACGGCGATCGAGGCGAGGATCATCGCCACGATCGCCACGTCGATCGGGAAGATCGCCGATGCCGTGGCTGGCCATCCCCCGGTTCCGACCAGGAGCGCGCCCCAGACCAGGAGCCCGAAGGCGAGGAAGGTACCGCGCAGATAGCGCGTCATCCGCCCGTTCTGCACCGCGCCGGTGACGAGCGCCGCCAGCGCCAGCAGACCGGCGAGCCCGCGGTCATACCAGCCCTCGGTGCGCGGTAGCCGCGGCTCGACCGTCGCGAGCCCGTCGCGGATGCCGTCGAGCCCGAGGTAGAGAAGCGCCCCCAGCCCCCAGGTGGCGAGGCTGAGCCAGAGCGCGGGCCCCACCCCATGCCAGAGCGCCAGATGCCCCGCCGGCGGCGCGCCCGCCACCGCCGCCGTCATCGGCCCGACCAGCCACGCCTCGGCGAGCCATGGCGCCAGGCCGAAGCCGAGTCCGAGCACCCCGAGCACCACCGGGCCCGCGCCGAGCCCGGCGTCGGGGTCGGCCGGCGTGTCCTTCGGGCTGCGCCGCGCGCCGACGAAGGGCCGGAGCGCCACCATCGCGGCGCAGGCGACCATCAGCGCGTTCGCCGCCAGCGCCGCCGCCGTCAGCGCGACGGTCGCCCCGATGGTCGTCGCCTCGTAGACCAGCTCCTTGCCGATGAAGCCGAGGAAGGGCGGCAACCCCGCCATCGACAGCGCGGCCAGCGCCACCGCGCCCGTCGTCACCGGCATGGCGCGCGCGAGGCCGCCCACCGCGGGATAGTCGCGCGAGCCCGCGCCCTTCTCGATCATCCCGACGGCGAGGAAGAGCCCCGCCTTGTAGAACGCGTGCACCACGAGAAAGCCCATCGCGGCAGTGATCGCCGCCGGCGTGCCGATGCCGAGCAGGAACGTGAGGAGCCCGAGCGCCATCAGCGTCGTCCAGGCCAGCATCAGCTTGAGGTCGGTCTGCCGCATCGCCCAGACCGAGGCGAGGAGCATCGTCACCGCCCCCGCCGGCACCAGCAAGCCGCTCCAGAGCCCGGTGCCGCCCAGCGCGGGGGAGAGCCGCGCCAGCAGGTAGACCCCCGCCTTCACCATCGTCGCCGAGTGCAGATAGGCCGACACCGGCGTCGGCGCCGCCATGGCGTTCGGCAGCCAGAAGTGGAACGGCCACTGCGCCGACTTGGCAAAGGCCGCCCCCACGATCAGCACGAGGATCGCCGGATAGAGCGGCGAGCCCTGCACCACGCCGCCCAACGCGGTCATCGTCGAGAGCCGCCAGCTGCCGACCACGCCGCCGAGCAGGATCAGCCCGGCGAGGAGCGCGAGGCCGCCCGCCGCGGTGACGAGCAGCGCCTGCAGCGCCGCCCCGCGCGCCGCCGCGCGCTCGTGGTCGAAGCCGACGAGCAGCCACGAGGTGATTGTCGTGCCCTCCCAGAACACGAAGAGCGTGATCGCGTCGTCGGCGGTGACGAGGCCCAGCATCGCGATCGCGAAGGCGAGAAGCGTGAGGAGCAGCGACCCGAGCCGCCGGTCCGCCCGGAAGTAGCTCGCGGCATAGAGAAGGACGAGCGCGCCGATCCCGGTGATGAGAAGCGCAAACGCGAGCGACAGCCCGTCGAGGCGGAACGCGAGCTCGACGCCGAGCGCCGGAACCCAGGGCAGGACCAGCTCGACCGGCGCGCCGCCCGCCACCTGCGGCACGAAGCCCGCGAACCAGGCGAAGCCTGTCGCGGCGGCGAGCGCCGGCAGCGCGCGCCCGAACGCGCTCACCGATCCGTCCGGCATCGCCGCCCTCAGCCCGACCATGCGCCTCCTGATGCCGGGAGCAGGACCGACCGCCCCGTTCTGCGGGATCCGCCGCGGCGAATCAACCCGAACCGGCGGGCGGGCAAGCCGGGCTCAGCCCTCCACCGTCACGTCGGGCCGGTCGCCGCCGCGGGCGATCTCCGCGTGCCAGCGGCCGCGCTCGTCCTCCCAGGTGATGTCGGTGGTGACGCCGGGCTGCTGCTGCTCGAGCGCGGCGCGACACGCGGCGAGGTGCGCCGCCTCGCGCGTCGCGAAGGTCTCGGAGAACGTGCTCTCGACCCGATAGGCCCATCCCCCGTCATGCTCGACGATCTCGTAGACGACCTTGCTCATGCGCTTCCTCCTCCGCCTCACCCGCCCGGCACCCTGCCGTCCGCGGCACCTGGGCTCAACCCTTCGGGCGTCCGTTCGCTCCGGCTCGCCACCTTGAACCCGTCCCGCCCGCGGGGCATCTAGCGGGCATGGACCGGCCCCGCCTCAACGTCTCGGAGATCGAACGCGCGCTCGGCGGCTCGGCGGCGGCATCGTCGGACTACGACCTCAACCCCGACGCCAGGCGCCCCTCCGGCGTCGCGCTGCGCCACGCCTCGGTGCTGGTGCCGCTCGTCGACCGCGGCGCCGGGCTCGGCCTGATCCTGACCCGCCGCGCCGCGCTCCTCAAGCACCACCCGGGACAGGTCGCCTTCCCGGGTGGCAAGCAGGACGCAACGGACGCGACGCCGCTCGCCGCGGCGCTGCGCGAGGCGCGGGAGGAGATCGGCCTCGACCCCGCCACGGTGCGGATCCTCGGCGCGCTCGATCCGCACGAGACGGTCACCGGCTTCCAGGTGACCCCGTTCGTCGGCGTCGTGCGCGCCGACTTCGCGCCGGTCGCCGATCCGCGCGAGGTCGCCGAGGTCTTCGAGGTGCCGCTCGACTTCGTGCTCGACCCGGCGAACCTGCAGGTGCTCGGCCGGCGCTGGCAGGGACATTGGCGCAGCTACTACGTGATCCCCTATGGGCCGCACTACATCTGGGGCGCGACGGCGCGGATGCTGAAGGCGCTCGGCGACCGGATGCGGGGCGCCTGATGCGCATCGGCGGCGACTGGCTCGAGGCGCCGGCGACGCAGCGGGTCTGCGCCGCGATCGCCGCCGGCGGCTACCGCGCGCTCTTCGTCGGCGGCTCGGTCCGGAACGCGCTCCTCGGCCTGCCGGTCGCCGACGTCGACATCGCCACCGACGCGCCGCCCGAGGCGGTGATGGCGCTGGCCGATGCGGCCGGGCTGCACCCGGTGCCGACCGGCGTGCCGCACGGCACCGTCACCGTCGTCGCCGAGCACCACCCGTTCGAGGTGACGACGCTCCGGCGCGACGTCGAGACCACCGGCCGGCACGCGGTGGTCGCCTTCACCACCGACATCGCCGAGGATGCGGCCCGGCGCGACTTCACGATGAACGCGCTTTACGCCGACCCGAGCGGCGAGGTGATCGATCCGATCGGCGGCCTGCCGGACGTGCTGGCGCGGCGGGTGCGCTTTGTCGGCGACCCCGCGCGCCGCATCGCCGAGGACTACCTGCGCATCCTGCGCTTCTTCCGCATCCATGCCTGGTACGGCGACCCGGCGGCCGGGCTCGACGCGGACGGCCTCGCCGCCTGCGCCGCCGGCCAGGACGGGCTCGCGCAACTCTCGCGCGAGCGCGTCGGCGCAGAGACGGCGAAGCTCCTGTCGGCCGCCGATCCCGCGCCCGCCCTCGCTGCGATGGCGGCGACCGGCATCCTCGCGCGTCTGTTGCCGGGAGCGGATGCCCGCCTCGTCGCGCCGCTCGTGCACGTCGAGGCCGAAGCCGGCGTCGCGCCGTGCTGGCGCCGGCGGCTCGCGGCGCTCGGCGATCGGCGCGAGTGGGCCGAGGCGCTGCGGCTCTCCCGC
>JBDHSS010000032.1:0-16113 GCA_039808205.1 Paracoccaceae bacterium
ATCGTCGTGCTGGTGCTGCTCGGCCAGATCCTCGAGCTGCAGGCGCGCGAGCGCACCGGCTCGGCGATCCGGGCGCTGCTCGATCTCGCGGCCAGGACCGCGCGGGTGGTCCGGGCGGACGGGCGCGAGGAGGAGATCCCGCTCGAGGCGGTGCAGGTCGGCGACCGGCTGCGGGTCCGACCGGGCGAGAAGATCCCCGTCGACGGCGAGGTCGTGGACGGCCGCTCCTCGGTCGACGAGTCGATGCTGACCGGCGAGCCGCTGCCGGTCGAGAAAGTCGCCGGCGATCCGGTGACGGGTGCGACGATCAACGGCACCGGCAGCCTGCTCGTCGAGGCGCGGCGCGTCGGCAAGGACACCGTGCTCGCGCAGATCGTCGAGATGGTGGCGTCGGCACAGCGCTCGCGCGCGCCGATCCAGAAGCTCGCCGACGCGGTCGCCGGGTGGTTCGTGCCGGCGGTGATCGGCGCCGCGGTCGTCGCCTTCGTCGCGTGGGCGATCTGGGGGCCGAGCCCGGCGCTCGCCTATGCGCTGGTCTCGGCGATCGCGGTGCTCATCATCGCCTGCCCGTGCGCGCTCGGCCTCGCGACGCCGATGTCGATCATGACCGCGACCGGCCGCGGCGCGCAGGCGGGCGTCCTCATCAGGAATGCCGAGGCGCTGGAGACTTTCGCCAAGGTCGACACGCTCATCGTCGACAAGACCGGCACGCTGACCGTCGGCAAGCCCGAGCTCGTCGCGGTGCTGCCCGAGGCCGGGCACGACGAGGCGGAGGTGCTGCGGCTCGCCGCCTCGCTCGAGCGCGGCTCCGAGCATCCGCTCGCCGAGGCGATCGTGCGCGGCGCCGAGGCGCGCGGGCTTACGCTGACCGAGGCCGTCGACTTCGAGGCACTGACCGGCAAGGGCGTGACCGGCACCGTCGAGGGCAGGGCGGTGGCGCTCGGCAACGCGCGGATGCTGGCCGACATGGGACTCCGGCCGGCGGCATCCGACGCGATCGATGCCCGGCGCGACCAGGGCGAGACGGTGATGTTCGTCGTCGTCGATGGCGCGGTTGCCGGCCTCGTCAGCGTCGCCGACCCGGTGAAGCCGACGACGCCGGCCGCGCTCGCGGCGCTGCGTGCGCTCGGCTTCCGCATCGTCATGGCGACCGGCGACAACGCGCGCACCGCCCGCGCTGTCGCCGGGCGGCTCGGCATCGACGAGATCCGCGCCGAGGTGCTGCCCGAGGACAAGGCCCGGATCATCCGCGAGCTGCAGGCGGCGGGCGCCAGGGTCGCCATGGCCGGCGACGGCGTCAACGACGCGCCGGCGCTGGCCCAGGCCGACGTCGGCATCGCCATGGGCACCGGGGCCGACGTGGCGATCGAGAGCGCGGGGCTGACGCTGGTCAAGGGCGACCTCAACGGCATCGTGCGCGCGCGGAGGCTCGCGCTCGCGACGATGCGCAACATCCGCCAGAACCTGTTCTTCGCGCTGGTCTACAACGCCGCCGGCGTGCCGGTCGCGGCGGGCATCCTCTATCCGTTCCTCGGCCTCCTGATCTCGCCGATGTTCGCCGCCGCCGCGATGAGCCTGTCGTCGGTCTCGGTGATCAGCAACGCGCTCCGGCTGCGGCGAGTGCGGCTCGACGCCTGAGGATGGGTCGCGTGGGTCGGCTCAGGTCGGCTCCGCCCCCCACAGCTCCACCAGCCGGAGCACCAGGCGGGCGGAGGCGGCCATGTCCTGGACGCTGATCCACTCGAGCGGCCCGTGGATCATCTGCATGCCGGTGAAGAGGTTGGGGCAGGGCACGCCGAGCTCGGTCAGCCGCGAGCCGTCGGTGCCGCCGCGGATCGGCTCGCCGTGCGGCTCAAGGCCGACGTCGCGGGCGGCCTGGCGGGCGAGGTCGACCGGGCGCATGTCCTTCTCCAGCCAGTAGCGCATGTTGCGGTACTGCGGGGTGATCTCGACGGCGACCCGCGCGCGCGGCTCGGTCGCGGCCACCGCCTCGGCGACCTGGCGCACCAGCGCGCCGTGCGCGGCGAGGCCGTCGAGCTCGAAGTCACGCAGGATGAGGCGCAGCTCGGCGCGCGCGGCGCTGCCGGTCATCTCGTAGAGGTGGATGAAGCCCTCGCGGCCTTCGGTCGTCTCGGGCGTGCGGGTGGTCTGCGGCAGCGTCTCGACGATGCGGGCGGCGAGGTGCAGCGCGTTGACGAGCGTGTCCTTGGCCTGGCCCGGGTGGATCGCGACGCCGGTCACCGTCACCACCGCCTTGTCGGCGGAGAAGCTCTCGTAGACGATCTCGCCGCGCTCGGCACCGTCGAGGGTGTAGGCGACGCTGGCGCCGAGGTCGCGCGGCAGGTCGGCGTGCACGCCGCGGCCGATCTCCTCGTCGGGGGTGAAGGCGATCCGGACGGTCCCGCGCGGGATCGACGGGTTGGCGAGCAGGTGCCGCGCCACGGCCATGATGATGGCGACGCCGGCCTTGTCGTCGGCGCCGAGGAGCGTCGTGCCGCTCGCGGTGACGATGTCGTCGCCGAGACGCTCGCCGAGATAGGGCGAGGTCTCGGGAGACAGCACGAGACCCGGCGCGTCGGGGAAGTCGATCGCGCCGCCGACGTAGCGCCGGTGCACCCGCGGCTTGACGCCGGACGCGGCGAACTGCGGCGCGGTGTCGACGTGCGCGAGGAGGCCGATGGTCGGCGCCGCGGTGGCGACCGTCGCGGGCAGCGTGGCCAGCACCGCGCCGTAGCCGGTCAGGCGCACGTCGGCGGCGCCGATCGCCGCGAGCTCGTCCGCGAGCAGCCGCAGCAGCACGAGCTGGCGCTCGGTGCTGGGGGAAGTCTGCGACGCCTCGTCGCTCTGGCTGTCGATGGCGGCATAGCGCACCAGCCGCTCCTCGAGCTCGCGGTCGAAGTCCATCGGCCGATCTTCCTCTCTCCGGCGCCGGCGCTCAGTGGTTGTCGCGCGGGATGCCCTTGGTCTGGGCGATGCGCTGGTACTTCACCGCCGGCTCGAGCACGGCCCCGGTCTCGAGCTCGCCGACGATGGCGCGCTGGATCTCCTGCCACGGCGTCTGGTGGTCGGGGTAGTGATAGCCGCCCGCGGCCTCGAGCCTCTGCCGGCGCCGCGCGAGCTCGGCGTCGTCGACGAGGAGGTCGAGCCGGCCCTCGTTCAGGTCGAGCGACACGCGGTCGCCGGTCTCGATGAGCGCGAGCCCGCCGCCGGAGGCGGCTTCCGGCGAGGCGTTCAGGATCGACGGCGAGCCGGAGGTACCCGACTGGCGGCCGTCGCCGACGCAGACGAGCGAGGTGATGCCGCGCTTCAGCAGGTAGTCGGGGGCACGCATGTTCACCACCTCGGCGGCGCCCGGGTAGCCTTTCGGGCCGGCGCCGCGCATGAAGAGCAGCGTGTTCTCGTCGATGGCGAGGCTCGGGTCGTCGATGCGGCGGTGGTAGTCCTCGGGGCCGTCGAATACCACGGCGCGGCCCTCGAAGTGGTTCGGGTGCTCGGGGTTCGACAGGTAGCGGTCGCGGAACTCCGGGCTGATGACGCTCATCTTCATCACCGCGGAGTGGAAGATGTTGCCCTTGAGCACGCGGAAGCCCGCACGCTCCTTGAGCGGCCGGTCGAACGGGCGAATGACCGCCTCGTCCATGATGACGGCGCCGCGGTAGCACTCGCCGACGGTCTTGCCGCTCGCGGTCCTGACGCTCTCGTCGATCAGGCCCTGCTCGATCAGCTGGCCGAAGACCGCGGGGACGCCGCCCGCGTGATAGTAGTCCTCGCCGAGGTACTCGCCGGCCGGCTGCAGGTTGACCAGGAGCGGGATGTCCTCGCCGTAGGCCTGCCAGTCCTCGATCGTGAGCTCGACGCCGAGGTGCCGGGCGATGGCATTGAGGTGGATCGGCGCGTTGGTCGAGCCGCCGATCGCCGAGTTCACCCGGATCGCGTTGATGAAGGCGGGCCGCGTCATGATGTCGGAGGGCTTGAGGTCCTCGGCGACCATCTCGACGATGCGCTTGCCGGTGCGCCACGCCATCTCGGCGCGGTCACGGTAGGGGGCGGGGATGGCGGCGGAGCCCGGCAACTGCATCCCGAGCGCCTCGGCGAGCGAGTTCATCGTCGTCGCGGTGCCCATGGTGTTGCAGTAGCCGGTCGATGGCGCCGAGGATGCGACGACGTCGACGAAGCCCGGATAGTCGATCTCGCCCTTGGCGAGCAGCTCGCGCGCCTTCCAGACGATGGTGCCCGATCCGGTGCGCTCGCCGCGGAACCAGCCGTTCAGCATCGGGCCGACGGAGAAGGCGATCGCCGGGATGTTGACGGTGGCCGCAGCCATCAGCATCGCGGGCGTCGTCTTGTCGCAGCCGATCGTCAGCACGACGCCGTCGATCGGATAGCCATAGAGCACCTCGACGAGGCCGAGATAGGAGAGGTTGCGATCGAGCCCCGCGGTCGGGCGCTTGCCGGTCTCCTGGATCGGGTGGACCGGAAACTCCATCGGGATGCCGCCCGCCTCGCGGATGCCGTCGCGTACCCGCTTGGCGAGCTCGAGGTGGTGGCGGTTGCAGGGCGACAGGTCGGATCCGGTCTGGGCGATGCCGATGATCGGCTTGCCCGACTGCAGCTCCTCGCGGCTGATGCCGTAGTTGAGGTAGCGCTCGAGGTAGAGCGCGGTCATGTCCGGGTTGTCGGGGTTGTCGAACCAGGCCCGTGAGCGCAGGCCCTTGGTGATCTCGGCGGTCAAGGCGAAGTCCTCCCTTTTCGGCCAAGATATGGGACCTCGCCGCGGCGGTTGGCAACAGGCGTGACGTGGGGAGCTTCCGCCAAGCGACCGAAGCGGAGCTTGCTCCGCGAGACCGGCCCCGGGGCGCACTCCATGGATGCGGGCGGATCTGTCACTCGCCAAATCCGTCAAGAACACCACGGTTGCGCCCGGAAACCGCCGGTGGGATCAGCGTGCCCCGTCCCCCACATAGAACGGCAGCGCGTCGACGCGGCGGCGGATCTCGGCGACGGTCGCGGCATAGGCCGCGCTGTCGACGCTGCCGAAGCGCTCGCGGAACGCGGCCTCGCTCATGCCGCTCGGCAGGCCCTCGGTCGCGGGCATCACATCGGCTTCGTCGGCGATGCCGGCGAGCATCCCGCGCCAGGCCTCGGGCGGGGCGTCGAGGAAGGCGGCGGCGAAGCGGACGCCGGCAAGGTCCGCGGCCATGTCGTCGAAGCTGAAGCCGCTGCCGCCCGGGTTGCTGTCGAGCAGCTCCTTGAGCTCGCCCATGCCGAAGGCGGCCTTGCCGGCGCTGGCGGCGTAGAGGCCGGCGGAGATGACGAAGTGCTTGCGCAGATCCTCGCGGCCGCCGAGCGTCGTGCGGGCGCAGCCGCGAGCGGCGCTGCGCATCCGGTCGTTCCAGCCGAGCGCGATGGTGTCGCCGAAGTCCGGATCGCCGCAGACCAGCGCCAGCGCGTAGAACGCGGCGCGCAGCTCCTCGCGGTCGACCGCCGCATCGCGCGGCTGTGCCGCCACGCGGATCACCTGCTCGATCCAGGGCAGCGCCGAGCCCGAGCGCGGCAGGCCGCCGCGGCGGAGCCGCTGGTCAAGCTGCCACGCCTGCACGTAGACCCGCTCGCGCGCGGTGGTGCCGGCAGCCTCGATGATGCGCGCGCGCAGGCGCTCGAAGAACGCGGGGCCACCGACCTCGGCAAAGTCGAGCGCGACGCGGACCTCGGGCGGATCGATCTCGACCGCGGCGACACTGGCGAGAAGGTCGCTGCCGAGCCCGTCGCCGAGCTTGCGGTCGAGCGCGAGCCGCACCGCCTCGAGCGCGAGCCAGGGCGGGATCGGCAGCCGGCCGATGCGCGCCGAGGTGAGGCGGAGCCCGTCGCTCGACGCCGCGAGGCCGAGGTGGAGGTTGGCCCAGAGCCCACGCGGCAGGAGCGGCGCGCCGGCCGAGAGGTCGAGGGTCGCGGTGTCGCCGGCGACGCCGGCCCGGCCGACCACGCCCGGGACCAGCCGCTGCGCCGCGGCGAGGACAGCGTTGAGCTCGTCCTCGTCGATGGCGAAGCTGCCCGGCACGCCGTCGTCGTCGACGACGGCCTTGAGCCGCGCGACGACGGCCTGCGTGCGCTCGGCGGTGAGCGCGTCGGGCGGGCCCGGGTCGGCAACGCGCGGCGCCGTCTCGATCGCCAGCGGCACGACGGCGAGCGGCGACAGGAGGAGAAGCGCGACGAGCGCGGCCTTCGCCCCGCGGGCGAGGAAGGTCGGGGCGGATCGGGTGGCGGTGGCGGTCGGCATCCCCGAGGAATGGCCGAGGCGCCCGCGCCGCGCAAGAGCCGGGGCGGTAAACCCTTGTCACTCAAACGCGAACGGCTGGCGCGTGCACCCGCGGCGGACACGAATGCGTGAGCGGCAGGACGGATTCCCGCGCCGAGCCGTCAATCCTTCCGGGCGTCGACAGCGGCGCCTGATCTCGGCCCCGACCGGGGCCACCGAAAAGGGAGTCAGGAATGAACCGCCTTACGCCGCTTCTCTCGACCACGATCGCCGCGCTTGCGCTTTCCGGCGCGGCGGCGCTCGCCGACACCGGGATCACCACGCACGACAGCGCCAAGGGTCCGGTGCTGGCCGATGCCAAGGGGATGACGCTCTACACCTTCGACAAGGACACCAAGGATACGTCCGCCTGCTATGACAAGTGCGCGACGAACTGGCCGCCGCTCGTCGCGCCCGCGGGGGCGAAGGCCGACGACGATTTCGGAATCATCAAGCGGAGCGACGGAACGATGCAGTGGACCTACTACGGCAAGCCGCTCTACCGCTGGGTCAAGGATGCCGCGCCCGGCGACGTGACCGGCGACGGCGTGAACGGCGTCTGGCACGTCGCCAAGCCGGAGTAGGCGGTCGGCATGAGCCTTCTGGACGAGATCGAGGCCTCGATCCCGATGCTGCGGCGCTATGCGCATGCGCTCTCGCGCGATCGGGAGGATGCCGACGATCTCGTCCAGGACTGCCTCGAGCGGGCGGTGGCGCGCCGCGACCGCTGGCGGGGCGACGGGCCGGTGCGGGCGTGGCTGTTCCGCATCCTCCTGAACCGGTTCCGCGACCAGCGCCGCGGTGCGGGAGCACGGGTTCGCCTGGTGCCGGCAAGTGCTGCGACCGAGCCGTCGCGTTCCGGCGGGCAGGAGGATCGCCTTGCGCTGCACGAGGTGCACGCGGCGATCGGGCGCCTGCCGGCCGACCAGCGCGCGGCGCTGCTTCTCGTGGCGCTCGAGGGCATGAGCATCGCCGAGGCGGCCGGAACCTTGCAGATCCCGGAAGGCACTTTGACGTCGCGCCTCGCCCGGGCGCGGCAGGCCTTGCGCCGGGAGACCGGACGCGATGGGCGCGGCCCCGGCGGCAGGATGGAAGTGGTCAGGTGAGCGACGGTACCCCGATCCAGGACGACGAGCTGCTGCGGCTGCGCCACGGCACCCCCGAGGACCGCCTCGCGCTGGCCGGGCTCGCCGAGACCGACGCCGACGTGCGCCGCAAGCTCGCCGACTGGGAGCAGCAGGACGCGGCGCTGCGCGCGCTCTACGATCCCGTCGCCGAGGAGCCGGTGCCCGCCCGCCACCGCGCCGTCATTGCCGCGGCGCGATCGACGCGGCCCCGGGTTCCGCCGGCCTACCTGCGACTGGCGGCCGCCATCGCGCTCCTGGCCGTGGGCGCCGCCGGCGGCTGGTTCGCGGCGCTGCGTCTCGACGCGGGATCGCCGGGACCGGAGCTCGCGGCGGAGGCGCTGCGCGCCTACGCGACCTATGTCGTCGAGGTCGCGCACCCGGTCGAGGTGCCGGCATCCGACGAGGCGCATCTCGTCACGTGGCTCTCGAAGCGCCTCGGGCACCCGATCACGCCGCCCGATCTCGCGGCCCAAGGCTTTCACCTCCTCGGCGGCCGGGTTGTGCCGGACACGAATGGCACCGCGGCCCTGATGATGTACGAGGACGATCTCGGCCGCCGGATCACCCTCTACGTGGCGCCCTCGGCGGACGACGCCGAGACGGCGTTCCGCTTCGTCCAGAGCGCCGGGGCGCGAGGCTTCTGGTGGCTCGATCAGGGGATCGGCTGCGCGCTGGTCGGCGACCTGCCGCGCGACACGCTGCGCGCCATCGCCGTCGCCGCCTACGACCAGCTGGTTCCGGCCTGACGCCGGCTTCAGCCGGTCTGGCGTGCGAGGATGCCGGCGACATCAGCGCCCTTCGCCAGCACGCCGAAGAGCCGGCCGCCGTCGCCGCCGAGGCGCGTGGCCGAGAAGGCGTCGGCGACGGCGCTCGGCGCGTGCCGGATGAGGAGCGCGGCCTGCAGGAGCAGCGCCATCCGCTCGACGATCCGCCGCGCCGCCGCTTCCTCGGGCGCTGCGGCGAGGTCGTGTTGCAGCGCCGCGACGGCCGCGTCGAACGACCGGTCGCAGCCCGCCGCCGGCGCGAGCTCGGCGGCGAAGGCGTCGAGCGCGCCGGGCTCGCGCCGCAGCGTGCGCAGCACGTCGAGCGCAATCACGTTGCCCGAGCCCTCCCAGATGCCGTTGACCGGGCTCTCGCGAAAGAGCCGCGGCATCGGCGTCTCCTCGATGTAGCCTGCGCCGCCATGGCATTCCATGCACTCGTAGACGAAGGCCGGGTTGCGCTTGGTCAGCCAGTATTTCGCCACCGCGACCGACAGCCGCGCCAGCGCCGCGCCGGCCTCGTCCTCGGCGCCGAACGCCGCGCCGACCCGCGCCGCGAGCGCTACCGCCGCCTCGTACTCGAGCGCGAGATCGGCGACGACGCTCCGCATCAGCGGCTGGTCGATCAGCTTCTTCTGGAAGGCGGTTCGGCCCTCGACGTGGTTGACCGCCTCCGCCAGCGCCCGGCGCATGATGCCGAGCGTCGAGCCGACGGTGCCGAGCCGGGTATGGCGCACCATGTCGATGATGACGTTGACGCCGCGGCCCTCGTCGCCGAGGAGCCAGGCCTGCGCGTCGTGGTACTCGATCTCGGCGGAGGCGTTCGACTTGTTTCCGAGCTTGTCCTTGAGCCGCATCAGCCGGAGCCCGTTCCGCGTGCCGTCGGGCAGGATCCGCGGCACGAGAAAGCAGGAGAGCCCGCCGTCGGCATAGGCGAGCGTCAGGAAGCCGTCGCTCATCGGCGCCGAGCAGAACCACTTGTGGCCGACCAGCCGGTAGAGCCGCCCGGCCGCCTCGACCGGGAACGCGCGCGTCGTGTTGGCGCGAACGTCGCTGCCGCCCTGCTTCTCGGTCATCGCCATGCCCATGGTGATGCCCGCCTTCTCGGCGACCGGGCGCAGCGGCGCGTCGTAGCGGCCGCCGATCAGCGTGTCGGTCCAGGCCTGCGTCACGTCGGGCTGCGAGCGCAGCGCCGGCACCGCGGCATAGGTCATGTTGATCGGGCACATCGTCCCGGCCTCGGCCTGGGTGAAGAGCGCGAGCATCGCCATGTGGCCGAGATGGCTGCCCTGCGCCTGCGGCTGGGACCAGGGCAGGTCGTGGATGTGGTGCGCCATCGCCAGCGCCATCAGCTCGTGATAGGCGGGGTGGAAGCGCACCTCGTCGAGGCGCCGGCCGTAGCGGTCGAAGGGGAGGAATTCCGGCGGGAAGCGGTTGGCCGCCTCGCCGAGCTCGAGCACCCGCTCCGAGCCGACCATGGCGCCGAGGCGCTCCATGCGGCCGTCGAGCCAGTCGCCCGCCTCGCGCCGCACCGCCTCGCGGAGCGCGGTGTCGGTAAGGTAGAGGTTGCGCGGCGCGAACGGGCCGGGTTGGTTGGTGACCTCGTGCGTCTCGAGCCGGGCAGTGGGGGCGGCGTCGGGCATCGGCAATCCCTCCCTCAGCCGATCGGCGCGCCGCGCTGCGCCCACCCGCCGTCGGCGAAGACGATGGTGCCGGTCACGTAGGCGGCGGCATCGGAGCCGAGCCAGAGGCAGGCGTCGGCCACGTCCTCGGGCGTGCCGAAGCGCTGCATCGGCACCGAGCGGGTGATCGCTTCGCGCATGGCCTCGGTCGGGGCGAGCCGCGCCATGCCCTCGGTGCCGTCGATCGGGCCCGGAACGACGCCGTTCACGCGGATGCCCTCGGGCCCCCATTCGATGGCGAGGCAGCGCGTCACCATGTCGACGCCGGCCTTGGCGGCGCAGACGTGAAGCTGCATCGGCATCGCGATCGACGCTTGCGGGGCGGAGATGTTGATGATGCTGCCGCCCGGCCGCCGCAGGTGCGGGTAGGCGGAGCGCATCACGTGGAAGGTGCCGATGAGGTCGATGTCGACGACGGCCTTGAAGCCGTTCGGGCTCAGATCCTTCGCTGCGGCCGGGAAGTTGCCGGCGGCGCCGGAGACGAGCACGTCGATCGGCCCGGCCTCGGCGGCGAAGGCGGCAATCCCGTCCGCGACCGCATCGGCGTCGCGCACGTCGAAGGCGTAGCCGAGGGCGCCCGGCCCGAGCCCGGCGACGGCTGCGTCGACCTTCTCCCGGCGGCGGCTGGCGACCCCGAGGCGCGCGCCGCGAGCGGCGAACGCGCGCGCGATGCCGAGGTTGATGCCGCTGGTGCCGCCGGCGACGAAGACGTTGCAGCCGCCGTAGTCGAAGCTCGCTTTCATCGCTCCTCCCTTGATTCGCGACCCCGCTCGGCCCCGGGGAGTCTCCGACGGTACACCGCGGCGCCACCGGATCCGAGGCGGTTCCCGCCCCGGCCGGCGGACGCGAAGCTCAGAGGTCGAAGTTCGTCGGCAGCATGACGACGTCGCGGATCGTCATGCCGCGCGGCCGGGTCAGCATGAAGAGCACGACCTTCGCCACCTCGGCGGCCTCAAGCAGACTCCCCGAATCGCGCGCCTCCTGCAGCTTCTCGGGCGGCCAGTCGGCGAGGAGCGCGGTGATGACCGGGCCCGGCGAGATCGAGCCCACGCGAATCCCGTGCTTGAACACCTGCCGGCGCACCGTCTGGACGAAGCAGTTGATCGCCCACTTCGACGACGCATAGACCGGCTCCCACGGCGTCGGAAAATGCGCGGCCAGCGAGCTGGTGACGACGATGTCGCCCGAGCCACGCTCGATCATGTGCGGCAGCACGTCGTGCACGTTCTTCATCACCACGTTGACGTTCAGCTGCAGCATTCGGTCGATGGCCGCGGTTTCGGCCTCGATCAGGTCGCCGCCGACGTAGGCGCCGGCGTTCGCGTGCAGGATGTCGAGCCGGCCGGCCCGGTCGAGGATCTGCGGCATGAGCGTCGCGCAGTCCTGCGGGTCGAGCAGGTCGATGACGAGCGGAACGGCCGCCTCGCCGTGCTTCTCGCGCAGCGCCTCGAGCGCATCGCGGTCCCGGTCGATCATCACCACGCGGGCGCCCGCGGCGAGCATCGCCTCGGCGCTGGCGAGCCCGATCCCGGACGCAGCACCGGTCACGGCGGCGACCTTGCCTTCCAGTTCCGTTGTCACGCGCGTCTCTCCCCCTCATGGCCAGACGGATTGCAGGGGCAGTCTCGGCAAAAGCCGCCCCGGCTTCAACCGGCAGCGGCGCGGTGCCGGGCGACCGTCACGTCGGCCGCAGGCTCGCGGTGACGTAGTTGACCGAGAGATCGCGGTCCGAGATGGTCCAACTCCAGCCGAGCGGATCGAAGACGAAGCCCTTGCGGTCGACCGGCGCGAGGCCGGCGCCGCGCAGCAGCGCGTCGAGCTCGTCCGGCGTGATGAACTTCCGCCAGTCGTGCGTGCCCTTCGGCAGCCAGCGCATCACCCGCTCGGCGCCGACGATCGCCATCAGCCAGCTCTTCGGGTTGCGGTTGATCGTCGAGCAGATCATCAGCCCGCCGGGCTTCAGGAGCGCGCGGCAGGCCGCGAGGTAGGCGGGAGGGTCGGCGACGTGCTCGACGACCTCCATGTTCAGCACCACGTCGAACGCCTCGCCGGCGGCGGCCAGCGCCTCGGCGGTGCCGTGGCGGTAGTCGATGGCAAGGCCCGACTGCGCCGCATGCAACGCGGCGACCGGGATGTTGCGCTCGGCAGCGTCGACGCCGACCACGTCGGCGCCGAGCCGCGCCATCGGTTCGGCGAGGAGCCCGCCGCCGCAGCCGATGTCGAGGATCCTGAGGCCCGCGAACGGCGCGCGCGCGCGCGGATCCCGACCGAACTCCGCCGCGATCTGCCCGACGACGTAGTCGAGCCGGCACGGGTTCAGCATGTGCAGCGGCTTGAACTTGCCGTGTGGATCCCACCATTCGGCGGCCATCGCCTCGAACTTCGCCACCTCGCGGGGGTCGACTGTCGCCGCTGTCTCGCTCATCGGGCCAACCTGCTTGTTCTCGCCGTCCTCGGGATACATAGTGCCGGGATGAAGGAAAGCCTCAATCACGCCGGAGCGTCGCCTCGGAGCGGACTCTACCCGCCGATCGAGCCGTTTCGCCAGCAGGTGATGGAGATGCCCGGCGGCCACCGCGTCTACGTCGAGCAGTGCGGCCGGGCCGACGGCGCGCCGGTCCTCGTGCTGCACGGCGGCCCGGGCGGCGGCTGCTCGCCGGGGATGCGGCGCTTCTTCGATCCGGCGCACTACCGCGCGGTGCTGTTCGACCAGCGCGGCTGCGGTCGCTCGACGCCGAACGCCTCGGTCGAGGCCAACACCACCTGGGATCTCGTCGCCGACATCGAGCGCATCCGCGAGGAGCTTCGGATCGAGCGCTGGTGCGTGTTCGGCGGCTCGTGGGGCGCCTGCCTCGCGCTGATCTACGCGCAGACCCATCCCGAGCGGGTCGAGGCGCTGGTGCTGCGCGGCGTCTTCACCATGACTAGGGCCGAGCTCGACTGGTTCTATGGCGGCGGCGCCGGCGGCTTCTGGCCGGAGCAGTGGGCCGCCTTCTCCGGCATGATCCCGGCCGACGAGCGCCACGACCTGATCGGCGCCTATCACCGGCGGCTGTTCGGCGACGACCTGGCGGAGCAGACCCGCTTCGCCCGCGCCTGGGCCGGCTGGGAAAGCGCGCTCGCGGTGATCGATCCGGGCGACGCGCGCGGCTACCCGTCGTCGGGCTACTCGCTGGCGTTCTCGCGGCTCGAGAACCACTATTTCATCAACGGCGGCTTCCTCGACGGCGACGACCACATCCGGCGGCGGATGCCGATCCTCGCCGACATCCCAGGCCACATCGTGCAGGGCCGCTACGACATGATCTGCCCGCCGCACACCGCCTGGGCGCTGCACCGCGCCTGGCCCGGCTCGACGCTGCGGATGATCCCGACCGCCGGCCACGCGCTCTCCGAGCCCGGCATCAGCGCCGAGCTCGTCGCGGTGATGGACGCCCTGCGCGCCTGAAGGGGGCCGGCGAAGCGGGGCATCGAGCCCCGCTCCGCCGGGCGGCGGTGCCGCCTGGGGCGCCGGGGTTTGGGGCGTCGCGTGGGTGAAAGGTGCGGGCGCGGCCTTTGCCGCGATCTTGTGCGCGCGGTGCGCGCATTGTTTTCTTTTCCTGTTTTCCGGCTGTTGCCGGAAAACGACTGCTCTCCAGGTTTCAAGGCCGTATGAAAGCCTTCAAGGGGTTCTTGATTGCGGGGGTGGGCTTTGCAGTCCGCTGAGGTGGGCGACGACGGTTCGCCGCTGCGGGTGGCGGCGGTGCTCCCAGAGGTGGATGCCTTGCCAGCTGCCGAGGAGCAGCCGGCCGCCGCTCACCGGGATGCCGAGCGAGACCGGCAGCAGCGCCGCCTTGAGGTGCGCGGGCATGTCGTCGGGTCCCTCGGCCCGGTGGGTGATCCAGCGGCTCGCCGGGTCGTCGGCGGGCGGGACCAGGCGGGCGAGGAAGCTCTCGAGATCGCGCCGCGCCGAGGGATCCGCGTTCTCCTGGATCAAGAGCGAGCACGAGGTGTGCCGCACGAAGAGCGTGAGGAGCCCCTCGGACACGCCGGCGCCGGCGATCCATTCGGCCACCTCGGCGGTGATCTCGACGAGGCCGGGCCCGGCGGTGACGACGGTGAAGCGGGTCAGCCGGGTCACGGCGCCTCGGTCGGGTGCGCGCGCTTCTCGCCGGTGCGGTGGCGCGCCACCCATTCGGCATAGGGCATGCCGTAGACGATCTCGCGCGCGGCGTCGGTGTCGATCGCCAGCCCGCGCGCCGCGGCCGCCTCCTGGTACCAGCGCGACAGGCAGTTGCGGCAGAAGCCGGCCAGGGTCATCAGGTCGATGTTCTGCACCTCGGGATGCGCGCGCAGGTGGTCGCGCAGCGCGCGGAACGCCGCCGCCTCCAGCTCGGTCTCCGTGGGCTCGTCTCGCTCGGTCATGGCAGTGCCTCCTCGATCACCTCGCTCAGGATCGGCGCGAGCCGCGCCGCCCACGCCGTTTCGCCCGCTGGCGTCGCGATCAGATCCTGCCGCAGCTCGATCAGCACGTGCGGCAGCCCGCGCGCGGTGCCGTGCCGGCTGAGCGTGTCGCCCTCGAGCTCGCCCGAATAGGGCTGGTTGTCGCCGACGCAGAGCCCCTCGGCGCGGAGCCGCGCGATGAGCGGCAGCGCCAGCCGCCCGTCGCGGTGCCAGAGGATGCCGACCTGCCACGGCCGCGGTGGCCGCGCCCGGAGCTGCGGCGTGTAGGAGTGCATCGACACGATCGCCGGCAGCCGCCCGGCCGCGAGCATCGCATCGAGCCGCGCCTCGATCGCCCGGTGATACGGGCGGTGGTAGCGCTCCAGCCGGCGCCGGACCTCGGCCGGCGTCACGGCGCGGTTCCCCGGCACCACGGTTCCGTCGTAGAGCCGCATGACGAGCGTCGGGTCGTCCTCGCCGCGGTTCGGATCGATGACGAGCCGCGAGAAGCGGGTGAGGAGCGCCGCCGCGCCGAGCCGGCGGGCTAGCTCGAGCGTCACCCCGCGCGCGCCGACGTCGAAGGCGATGTGGCGCGCCATCTCCGCCGCCGGCAGGCCGAGGCCGTCGTCGCCGAACTCCTCCGGCACGTGGTTCGTCGCATGGTCGCAGAGGAGCAGCACCCGCGCGTCGTCCCTGCCTTCGATCGCCTCAAGGCTCACGCCGTTCCTCCTGGCCGCTCGGCGACAGGATAGGACGCGGCGGCGGCGCTGGCCAGTTGCCGCAATGCCCAAGGGGCTATCGATGGCGGCCGGGCTTTGCTAGGATCGGAACCAGCCTGGGATTTTCGATCTCGCATTTGTCCGGCGCCCGCGGACGCGCGGAAGGCCGCGGGAGGCATCCGGGATGGGTCAGCGCAAGCGTCAGCGGAAGCGGGCAGCGGCGGCGGTGCCGAGGCTGCCCGGGCTCGTCTATGCCCAGGCCTCGCCGCACTCGATCGGCGGGCGCTCGCTCTTCGAGGCCGATGGCCGCGTCACCGCCGGGACGGTCAACGATTTCGCCAGCGAGCGGCCGCTCCGCGACCGCGCCGAGGCGCTGCTGCGCCAGGCGGGCTTCGAGATCCTGCGGCGCACCGACGAGACGATCAACTTCCGCGGCAGTCCGCGCGCCTTCGAGATCGCGTTCGGCGCGCCGATCGTCGCCGAGGAGCGGCCGGTGACCAAGCCCGGCCAGCGCCGCGATACCGCGACCTTCCTGGAGTGCCACAACGCCGAGCGGCCGGGCCTCGTCGACGTGCGCCGCAGCCGCTTTCGCCACGTGCTCGAGGGCGTGGCGCTCGAGGTGCCGCGCTTCTTCATGGCCGCGCCGCAGGCCATTCCGCCCGATGTCGGCTACTGGCACCTCGACGTGCCGGGCGGCGTCGCGCTCGGCTGCCGCGCCGTCCACGCCCACCGCGCTGGCGTCACTGGCCGCGGCGTCGCGGTGGCGATGGTCGACAGCGGCCACGCCGTGCATCCGTTCTTCGCCGCGCACGGCTATCGCGTCGATCCGGTGCGGCTCGCCCCCGGCGCGGCCGACCCCGCGGTCGACAGCGACGGCCACGGCACCGGCGAGAGCGCCAACATCTTCGCCGTCGCGCCCGACGCGACGCTCCAGCCGGTGAAGACGGTGAGCTTCAATATGACCGCGGCCTTCACCACCGCGGTGCGGCTGAACCCGCAGGTGATCTCGCTGAGCTGGGGCGGCGACCTCGGCCCGCGCGGCGGCTTCGGCGCGGCCGACCTCGCGCTCGCGGCGGCGGTGGCGCGCGCGGTCGCCTCGGGCATCGT
>JBDHSS010000033.1:0-16092 GCA_039808205.1 Paracoccaceae bacterium
TTGCGCTTCACCGGCATCCCGTCGTTCGCGCCGGAGCTGTTGCAGGCGGTGCGGGCGGGCGACCCGATGAAGGCCAAGCACCTCGAGAAGGCGCTCAACCAGTTCGCCGAGGAGGGCGCGTCGAAGCTCTTCAAGCCCAACGTCGGCTCGGGCTGGATCGTCGGCGTCGTCGGGCCGCTGCAGTTCGACGTGCTGGCGAGCCGGATCGAGCAGGAGTACGGCCTGCCAGTGCGCTTCGAGCCGACGCAGTTCACTTCCGCCCGCTGGGTGTCGGGGCCGCGCGAGCGGGTGGACGACTTCGCCCGCGCCAACAAGGGGCACATGGCGGCCGACCACGACGGCGATCCGGTCTACATGACCCGGCTGCAGTGGGACATCGACCGGGTGGCGCGCGACTATCCCGAGATCCGGCTGACCGCGACCAAGGAAACCATGATCTGAGGCTCAGGCACCGTCGCCGGCGCGGGCGAGCTCGGCTGCGAGCCGCTCGGTCTCGGCGGCGCGCGGCCGGGCGAGGCCGGCGAGGAGCAGATAGATCACCGGCGTCACGAAGAGCGTGAGCGCCATGGCGAGGCCGAGGCCGCCGACCATCACCCAGCCGAGCGCCTCGCGCGCCTCGGCCCCTGCGCCCGCGGAGACGACGAGCGGCACCGCGCCGAGGATGGTCGCGACCATGGTCATCGTCACCGGGCGCAGGCGGATGCGGCAGGATTCGTCGATCGCCTCGCGCACGCTCGCGCCATGGTCACGCAGCTGGTCGGCGAACTCGACCACCAGGATGCCGTTCTTGGCGATGATGCCGACGAGCAGCACCAGGCCGATCTGGCTGTAGACGTTGAGGCTGATGCCGGTCAGCACCATGGCGACGACGGCGCAGCCGAGGCCGAGCGGCACCGTCGCCATGACGATGACGGCGGAGACGAAGCTCTCGAACTGCGCCGCCAGCACCAGGAAGACGACGAGGATCGCGAACCCGAAGGTGAGTAGGAGGCCATGCGAGGTCTCGCCGAGCGTTGCGGTGTCGGAGAGCGGGATCAGCCGCGCACCCGGCGGCAAGAGCGGCGCGACGAGCTTTTGCGCCGTCGCCCAGGCCTCGCCGAGCGGCAGCGCATCGGTGAGGCCGGCCGAGATCGCGATCGCGCGGAGCTGGCCTTCGCGGTCGAGCTCGGGCGCGATCGCGCGCTCCTGGAGCGTCACCACCGTCGACATCGGCACCATGTCGCCCGAGCGAGTCTTGAGGAACAGGTTCTCGAGATCGGACGGATCGCGCACCGGATGCGTCGAGGAGGTGAGCTTGATGTCATAGCTCTCGTCGTTGACGAAGACCGAGCCGACCGGGCTGCCGTCGAGCACCGACTGCAACGTCGCACCGAGCCCGTCGATGTCGATGCCGAGGTCGGTGGCGCGCGCGCGGTCGACGTTGATGAAGAGCTGCGGCTGGGTGGTCTCGTAGGAGGTGCGCACCTGGCCGAAGCGCGGGTCGGCCTCGAGCGCCTTGACCACCGCCCGGGCGGTCGTGTCGAGGGTGTCGAAGCTGGCGCCGGCGATGGCGAACTGCAGCCCCTGTCCGGCGCCGCGGATGCCGAGCGAGTTCGGCTGCAGCGCGAAGCTCCTGACGCCGATGACCCCGGCGGCAGCGCTGGTGATGTCGGCGACGATGGCGGCCTGGCTGCGGGCGCGCTCGCCCCAGGGCGCGAGGGTGAAGATCATGAAGCCGGAGTTGTCGTTGCCGTTCATCCCGGCGATCGAGAACAGGCCGACCACCTCGCCGCTGTCGCGCAGGGACTGGGTGCGCTCCTCGATCTCGCGCATCTTCGCCGAGGTGTAGTCGAGGCTGACGCCCTGGGGCGCAAGGATGCGCAGCATCGCCTGGGCGCGGTCCTCGGGCGGGGTGAGCTCGCGGGTGACGGTCTCGAACAGGAGAAGCGAGGTCACGCCGAACGCGAGCGCGACGGTGAGGACGACGAGGGGAGCGGCGAGCACGGCGTGGAGCAGCCGCAGGTAGAGCGCCTCGAGCGCGCCGCCGATCCGGCCGAGGAGCCCGGCGTGGCCGGCCTCGAGGGCGGCGGCGCCGAGCATCCGCGAGGCCATCATCGGGCAGAGCGACAGCGCGACGAGCGCCGAGATCGACACCGCGAGCGCCAGCGTGATGCCGAACTCGCGAAAAAGCGCCCCGGTCTGGCCCGGCAGGAACGAGAGCGGCACGAATACCGCGGCCAGCGTCGCCGTCGTCGCCACCACGGCGAAGAACACCTGCCGGGTGCCGAGGACGGCGGCGGCGCGCGGCCCGAGGCCCTGGCCGCGGCGGCGGACGATGTTCTCGAGCACCACGATCGCGTCGTCGACGACGAGGCCGGTGGCGAGGACGAGGGCGAGGAGCGTCAGGATGTTGATCGAGAAGCCGGCGAGCCAGAGCGCTGCGATCGTGCCGACGAGCGCCACCGGGATCGACACCGCCGGAACCAGCGTGGCGCGCCAGTCGCGCAGGAACAGGTAGATGATGCCGATGACGATGGCGATCGACAGCGCCAGCGTCCACAGCACCTCGTGGATCGAGCCGGTGATGAACAGCGCGTCGTCGCCGGTGACGAAGACCTTGACGCCGGGCGGCAGGTTGCCGGCCATCGCCGCGACGGCGGCGCGCACGCCCTTGGAGATCGCGAGCGTGTTGCTCTGCGCCTGCTTGATGATGCCGAGGCCGAGACCGGTCTCGCCGTTCGAGCGCAGGATCGAGTTGCCGATGTCGGGGCCGACGGTCACGGTGGCGACGTCGGAGAGCCGGGTGACCGGGTCGAGCATCAGCGCCTCGAAGCCCTCGGGCGTGTTGACCGTGGCGGTGGTGCGCACGACGAGGCTCTGGTTCGAGGCGGTGAGCGAGCCCGCGGGGCTGTCGAAGGCGACGGTGGCGAGCGCGTCGCGGACGTCGGCGAGCGTGAGGCCGCGGCTCGCCAGCGCCGCCTGGTCGACGTCGACGCGGAAGATGCGGTCGCGGCCGCCGAAGACCTGCACGTCGGCGACGCCGGCGACCGAGATCAGCCGGTCGGTGATGTCGTTCTCGACGAGGTCGGTCAGCTGCTCGACCGGCATCGTCGGGGAGGTCACGCCGATGCGGATCACCGGGTCGGCGTTGGCGTCGGCCTTGACGATGCGCGGCGCGTCGGCGTCGTCGGGCAGCTGGTTCTGGATCCGGTTGATCGCGTCGCGGGCGTCCGCGGCGGCGACGTTGAGGTCGGTCGCGTCGCTGAACTCGACGGTGACGCGGCTGCGGCCGTAGTTCGACGTCGACGAGATGTCGGCGACGCCGGCGATGCGGCCCATCGCGCCCTCGATGATGCTCGTCACCTCGCGGTCGACGGTCTCCGGGGCGGCGCCGTCATAGGTGGTGGTGACGGTGATGACCGGGCGGTCGATGTCGGGCAGCTCGCGCACCTCGATGCCGAGCGCGGCGGCGAGGCCGGCAATGACGATCAGGCTGTTGAGGACGATGGCGAGGATCGGCCGGCGGACGAAGAGCGCGGTGAAGCCGCCGCCCGTGCCGCCGGCATCGCCCGTGTCGGCGCGCGAGACCATGCGCGGTCAGCCCGGCTGCGGCGCCGACCCGGCGCTCGCGGTCGACGCCGCATCGTAGCGGAACGGCTGCCCGGCGCGCAGCATCTGCACGCCTTCGGTGACGACGAGCGTGCCCGGCGCGAGGTCGGCGTCGACGAGGACCGCATCGTCGTCGCGCTGGACGATGCGCACCGGCACCTGCACCGCCTTGCCGTCGACGCCGGTCCAGACGTAGGCGCCGGCGGCGTTCCACTGGATCGCGAGCGGGTCGACGGCGGCGAAGCTCTCGCCGGGGAAGCGCATGGTGACCGAGAACGCCATGCCGGCGCGCAGGAGGTCGGCGGCGTTGTCGAGGCTGGCGCGGACCCGGAGTGTGCGGGTGTCCGAGGCGACGCGGCTGTCGAGCGTCTGCACCTCGCCGGTGAGCTCGAGGCCGGGGCGGGCCAGCGGGCGGGCGCTGACCGGGCTGCCCGGCCGGACCTGGCCGACGAAGCGCTCGGGCACGCGGAAGTCGACGAGGATGTGCGAGCGGTCGTCGACGGTGGCAAGCTCGGTGGTGGCGTCGACGTGATCGCCGACGTCGACGTCGATGATGCCCACCCAGCCGTCGAACGGGGCGCGGATCACCCGGTGGTCGAGCGCGACCTCGGCGTCGCGAAGCTCGAGTCCGGCCTGATCGACGGCGAGCTGCGATTCGCGCAGCTGTACCGCGGTGATCGCCTTGGCGCGCAGCAGCTCCTGGTTCCGCGCCAGCGTGGCGCGGCTGTCCTCGAGCGTCAGCCGCGCCCGGTCGAGCGCGATCTCCTCGGCCTCCTGGTCGAGGCTGACGAGCGGCGTGCCGGCGGTGACGAACTGGCCGGAGGCGGCGTCGATGCGCGCCACGCGGCCGGAGTCGTACGGCGCGACCGTGACCGAGCGCGCGGCGCGGCCGTCGCCGATCGCCGACACCCGGTCGTTGATCGTCGCCTGGCGCACCGGCGTGCCGATCACCACCGGCGGCCCGCCGCGCGACGGCTGGGAGGCGCGGTCCGCGGGCGGCTCGACCGAGGCGGTGGCGATGCCCGCGCGCTCGAGAAAGCTCGCGGCGATCGGGAAGGTGCGCGCCCAGAGCGCGACCGCCGCGGCGAGGACGACGATCGAGATCAGCGCCTGCTTCCAGAGCTTCATGCCGCGCGTCCCCTGACCGCGCATGCCGCGGCCGCGCGCCGAGGATAGCGGCTCGCGCGGGCTGCGTGCAGCTGGGACGCCGCCCGGTCACGAAGATCTTCCGCCGCTCCGGCCGCGTGTCGCTGGTGCATTCGTCCCGCTCCCATCTCGGGAAGTAACGCGCCGGTCCGCGAATTCCGTCGCGGCGCCGCCCATTCAGGCGACGACGGTGTAGCCGGCGGCGTCCATCACCCGGACGAGCTCGCGGTGGCCGACCTTCGCCATCTCGAGCGGCGGCGAGACCTTCGGATCCTGCTCGGCCTCGACGACGAACCAGCCCTCGTAGCCGTGGGCGGCGAGCCGCCGCACGATCGCCTCGAAGTCGAGATCGCCGTCGCCCGGCACGGTAAAGGCGCCCTTCACCACCGCGTCGAGGAAGCTCTCCCGCGTGCGGTCGAGCCCGTCGATCACGCGCCGGCGCACGTCCTTGGTGTGGACGTGGCTGATCCGGGCGTGATGGTTGTCGATGACCCGCAGCACGTCGCCACCGGCAAAGGCCATGTGACCGGAGTCGTAGAGAAGCGGAATCCCCTCGCCCGAGTGCTGCATGAAGAGGTCGAGCTCGGGCTCGGTCTCGATCACCGCCGCCATGTGGTGATGGTAGGCGAGCGGCATTCCCTCGCCGGCGCACCATTCGCCGAAGGCGGTCATCTTGCGCGCGTAGACCTTGATCTCGTCCTCCGACAGTCGCGGCTTCGTCGCGAGCGGCCGCGAGCGGTCGCCCTGGATCGAGCGCGCTGTCTCGCCGTAGACGATGCAGGGCGCGCCCATCGCCTTGAACAGCGCCATCTGCGGCTCGATCCGGTCCTTCTCCGCCGCGATCTCGCCGTCGAGGAGCTGTCCCGAGAACCAGCCGCCGCACACCGCGATGCCGAAGCGGTCGAGGATCGGCCCGAGCTCCGCCGGGTCGAGCGGAAAGCGCCGCCCGGTCTCCATGCCGGTGAAGCCGGCGGCGCTCGCCTGGCGCAGGCACTCCTCGAGGCTCACGTCGTCGGACAACGCCGCAAGGTCGTCGTTCCACCAGGCAATCGGCGCGATGCCGAGCTTCGCCTTCATCCCCTCGTCCCTCCGGTTTCCGGCGCGCACTCAGCCGCCCGCGCGCGCCCGTTTAAGCACTGCGCCGTTGACAGCACAACTGTTCCGAATGATAGCGATCGTGGAATTTATGTTCCTTTCCTGGAGGCCGGAGATGGCAAGCGCGAAGCCGACGCTGAACATCGGACTGATCGGGACCGGCTTCATGGGCAAGGCGCACACCTTCGGCTTCGCCGCCGCGGCGCGGGTGTTCGACCTGCCGTTCGAGGTGGTGCTGCACACGGTCGCCGACCGCAGCGAGGCGCTGGGCGCGGCGGCGGCCGGGCGGCTCGGCTTCCGGCACGGCACCGGCGACTGGCGGAGCCTCGTCGCCGACCCCGCGATCGACGTCGTCGACGTGACCACGCCGAACGCCTTACACAAGGAGATGGCGCTCGCCGCGATCGCCGCCGGCAAGCACGTCTATTGCGAGAAGCCGCTGGCGCCGCTCGCCGCGGATGCCCGCGCCATGGCCGATGCCGCCGAGGCGGCGGGCGTGCGCACCCAGGTCGGCTTCAACTACCTGTGCAACCCGATGCTCGGCCTCGCTCGCGAGATGATCGCGGCCGGCGAGGTCGGCGAGGTGCGCGCGTTCCGGGGCATCCACGCCGAGGACTACATGGTCGATGCCGAGGCGCCGTTCTCGTTCCGCAACGATCCGGTCGGCGGCGGCGTGCTGGCCGATCTCGGCAGCCACGCGCTCGCCACCGCCGAGTTCCTGATGGGCCCGATCGTCGCGGTGATGGGCGACTGCGTGACCGCGATCGCCAGCCGTCCCGACGGGCAGGGCGGACGGCGCGCGGTGGCGACCGACGACATCGCCCGCGCGTTCCTGCGGTTCGAGAGCGGCGCCACCGGCTCGATCGAGGCGAGCTGGATCGCCACCGGGCGCAAGATGCAGCACGACTTCGCCGTCTACGGCTCGAAGGGCGGCCTCGTCTTCAGCCAGGAGCACCTCAACGAGCTGCACGTCTACAGCGTCGATGACCCGGCCGGCCGCCGCGGCTTCCGCCGCATCGAGGCCGGCCCCGAGCATCCGCCCTACGGCCTCTTCTGCGTCGCGCCCGGCCATCAGCTCGGCTTCAACGACCTGAAGGCGATCGAGGTCGCCCGCTATCTCGATGCGATCGCCGGCCGGGCACCCGAGCCGTTCGGCTTCCGCGCCGGCCAGCACGTCCAGGAGCTGGTCGAGACGATCCAGCGCTCGAGCCGCGAGGCGCGCTGGCTCTCGGTTCCCTGAGCGCGCGGCCGGTGCCGGGACGCAAGAGGGGCGCGAAGCCTGCACGCTCCGCGCCCCGGACACCGCGCACAACTCACCCTCGCCTACACTCCGTCGCGACCGTCAGGCCGCGCGGCTCGACACCCGCTCCGCGTCCTCCACGAACGGAAGGACCGACTGGACCAGGCGCGCCGCCATCTCCTCGATCTCGGTGGCCGGCAGGTGCGAGAACCTGCGGAAGCTTCCCAGCTCCTCCTCGATTGTCGCGCGCAGCCGCGCGACCATCCCGGCGTTTTGCTGCTCGTGCATTGGGTCTCTCCCGGGTTACCCCTTGCCCGGACATCTTTCGCACTTGCACAAAAGAATCAAGCGCGGATCTGTTCACAATGACCGTGAACCGAAAAGAAAGGCAACCGTGCGACCGCGATGGAACGCGGTTGCGCTCGATCCGAGCATCTCGGCGGGTTCAGGCTCATCCGGCAGCCGCGGCTCCGAAGGTGGTTGCATCGTGCCAGCGCGGGCAAATCGTGGGCCGGCGTGACGGCGACCAGCGCACCTCCCGGGCTCGGATGAGCGGTACGCGTCTCAATCGCCCGGATCCGGAACGACCCGGCGCAGGACGGGTTGAAGGGCATCAGCGGCCGCGCCCCGAAGCAGTCGACCCCGCGCGCCTCGTGCCGACTGGCGCGGCGCGCGCCGACATGCCGGAGCCCCGGCCCGACGACAGGAGCCGAGCCCGCATGTCCTTTCGCGCCAGAGAGTACCCGTTCGCCGCCAGGTCCGTGGCCGGACCTGGCGAGGATGCTGCAGGGGTCGCCCGGCGGGTCGGGCATGACGACCGTCTGATGTGCGAGGACATGGGCCGCCTCGGTGCGGTGGGCCTGCGCCTCCACGGCACGCTGCCGGCGCCGGCAGCGAAGACCGCGGCACAGTAGCGCGCGGGTGCTCCGGTGACAGCGCCCGTCGGGCTCGAGGCGACGCGCCTGCTCGACCGCCACGGCGTCGGCGAGGCCGGCCTGATCCACGTCACCGCCGACGAGCTGCGCGCGCAGGACATCGCGCGCTGCCTCGCGGCGCTCGCCCCGGAGCGCGAGATCCTTCACTTCCCGCCGTGGGATTGCCTGCCCTTCGACACCGCCTCGCCGTCGCCCGAGGCGATGGGCGCGCGGATGCGCGTGTTGCGCCGGCTGGCGGAGGGGCCGGCCGCGCCCCTCGTCGTGACCAGCCCCGAGGCGGTGATGCAGCGCCTGCCGCCCGCGAGCGCGATGCGCGCGTTCCGGCTCCGGAGCGGGCAGGCGCTGGACATGGCCGCGCTGCGCCGCTTCTGCGAGGAAACCGGCTACGCCATCGACGAGCGCGTCGACGAGCCGGGCGAGGTCGCGTTCCGCGGCGGCACCGTCGACATCTATCCGGGCGGCGAGGCAGCCCCGCTGCGCCTCGAGCTCGATGGCGACCGGCTGACGGCGATCCGCGCCTATGACCCGGTGACGCAGCGGACGACCGAGCCGATCGCCGCGCTGGTCGTCGATGCCGTCTCCGAGCTGCCGCCCGCTGCCGACGGCGCGCGGCCGCCGGGCGCCGAGCATCGGCTTGCCGAGGCCTATCCCGCGCTCGCAACCCTGCCCGACTACCTGCCCGACGCCGATCTGGTGGAAAGCGCCGACGCGGCGGCGGCTCGGGGCGCCTTTCTCGCCGAGCTCCGCGAGGCAGAGCGCAGCCGCATCAAGGGGAATGAGAGCCCGGGGTGCCTCTACCTCTCGGAAGCGGACTGGCAGCGCCTCCGCGCGGATCGCCGCCACCACACCCTCGCGCTCGGCGACCACGAGCCCGTGCCGCGCTTCGTCACCAGCCCGCGGCCGCGGGCTGGCGTGGTCGGGTTCATCGACGACCAGCTCCAGCGCGGGCGCCGCCTGATCCTCGCGGCTCCCGACGCGCGCACGCTCGCCCGCCTCGCGCGCCGGGCCGGGCTCGCCGCCGAGCGGGCGGAGAGCTGGCGCGCGGCGGTCGAGGCGTCGGCACCCACGGCCGTGCTCGCGCCGTTCGATCGGGGCTTCGTCGACCGCGACCGCAACCTCGCGGTCATCGCCGCCGAGGACCTGCTCGGAAGCGCCGCTCGGCCCGCGAGCCAGCCGAGCGAGGCGCTGTGGCAGCTCGAGGCGACCGAGCTGCAGCTTGGCGACATCGTCGTCCACGCCGACCGCGGGGTCGGCCGCCTCGAGGGCCTCGAGCCGATCGCCGCCGGCGTCGAGGCCGAGGCGATCCGGCTCGGCTATGCCGATGGTCAGGATCTTCTGGTTCCCGCGGCCGAGGCCGGCAAGCTCTGGCGCTACGGCTCGGAGGAGGCGGACGTCGCGCTCGACCGGCTGAGCGGCGATGCCTGGCCGAAGCGGCGGGCGAAGATCGCGGCCGGCCTCGCCGAAACCGCTCGCGGGCTGATTGCCGAGGCAAGTGCGCGGCGCGAGCGTCAGGCGCCGAGGCTCGCCGCGCCTCCTGCGGACGGCGAGCGCTTCGCCACGCGCTTTCCGTTCCGCCTGACGCCGGACCAGGCGCGCGCCGTCGATGCGACGCTCGACGACCTCCGCGCCGGGCGGCCGATGAACCGGCTCGTCATCGGCGACGTCGGCTTCGGCAAGACCGAGGTCGCGCTGCGCGCGGCGGCCGCGGCGGCGCTCGCCGGCGCCCAGGTCGCGGTCGTCGCGCCGACGGCGGTGCGCGCGCGCCAGCACCACGACACCTTCCGCCGGCGCTTCGCGGGCTTTGGCGTCGAGGTCGGGCATCTCTCGCGCCTCGTTGCGGCGAAGGAGGCGCGGCGGGTCCGCGACGGCCTCGCCGACGGCAGCATCCGGATCGCGATCGGCACCCATGCGCTCCTCGGCAAGGCGGTGCGCTTCGCCGAGCTCGGCCTTCTCGTCATCGACGAGGAGCAGCGCTTCGGCGCCGCGCACAAGCGCGCGCTTCAGAGCCTCGGCGCGAGCGTCCACGTGCTGACGATGACCGCCACGCCGATCCCGCGGACGCTGCAGGGGGCGCTCGTCGGCCTGCAGGATCTCAGCGTCATCGCGACCCCGCCGCAGCGCCGCCGGCCGATCCGCACCCTCGTCGCCGAGCACGAGCCTTCCGGCCTGCAGCGGATCCTCCGGCGCGAGCGGCGGCGCGGCGGACAGAGCTTCGTCGTCGTGCCGCGGGTCGAGGACATCGCCGCGGTCGCGGACGAGCTGCGCGCGGCGCTGCCCGATCTCGCGCTGCAGGTCGCGCACGGGCAGATGCCGGCGCGGCAGGTCGACGAGGCGATGGTCGGCTTCGCGGCCGGCCGGGGCGACGTCCTCCTCGCGACGAGCATCATCGAGAGCGGCCTCGACGTGCCGCGGGCGAACACGATGGTGGTGCTGCGCCCGGACCTCTTCGGCCTCGGGCAGCTGCATCAGCTGCGTGGCCGCGTCGGCCGCGGTCACGCGCAGGCTTACTGCTACCTGCTGACCGAGCCGGGCGTCGATTTCTCCGAAGCCGCCATGCGGCGCCTCGGCACGCTGCAGGCGCTCGACCGGCTCGGCAGCGGCCTCGCGATCAGCCTGCAGGATCTCGACCAGCGCGGCGCCGGCGAGCTCTTCGGCGCGCGCCAGGCCGGCCACGTGCGGCTCGTCGGCCTCGGGCTCTACCAGGAGCTGCTCGCCGCCGCGCTGCGCGCCGAGAAGGGCGACACGCCCCCGGCCGAGGTCACGCTTCAGGTCGACGCCGGCGGCGCGATCCCCGCCAGCTACGTCCCCGAACCCGTCGTCCGCATCAATCTCTACCACCGCCTGGCGCGCGCCCGCGAGCCGGCGGACGTCGACCGCCTGGCCGACGAGATCGCCGACCGCTTCGGGCCGGTGCCGCCGCCGCTCGACGCGCTGCTCGCGACCGCCCGGCTTCGGGCCCTCGCCGCGAAGCTCCGCGTCACCCGCCTCGCCGCCGGTCCCGACGGCGTCGCCGTCGGCTTCGAGCCCGGGGCCGGGCCGGCGCCCGAGGACGTCGCCGCCCTCGCGCCCCTTGGCGACGCGGTCGAGTGGAACGGCGACCGGCTGCTCCTGAGCCGGCACGCGCTCGCGCCCGCCGAGGCACGCGATCTCGCCCTCGAGCTCCTGAGCGCACTCGATTGAGGAGAAGGCCATGTACCCACCGCTCGACACGCTGAAGCCCGTCGCCGAGAATGTCTGGATCGTCGACAGCGGCCCGCTCGGCCCGTGGATGCGCATCCCCATCCGCATGACCGTGATCCGCCTCGGATCCGGCGCGCTGTGGCTGCATTCGCCGACGCGGCTCGTGCCGGCCCTGCAGGCCGAGGTCGAGGCGCTCGGCCGCGTCGGCCACCTCGTCGCGCCCAACAGCGCCCACTGGATGCACCTCGAGTCCTGGCAGCGCGCCTGTCCCGACGCGGTCACCTGGGCCGCGCCCGGGCTGCGCGACCGGCACGCGGTCAGGACCTCCGGCGTCCGCCTCGACGCCGACCTCTCCGAAGCCGCCCCGGTCGCTTGGGCCGGCGAGATCGACCAGGTGGTCGTCCCCGGCGGCCTCGGATTCCGCGAGGTCGCCTTCCTGCACCGGCCGACGCGCACGCTGGTGCTGACCGACCTCATCGACAACCTCGAAGGCGACCGGCTGCCGCTCCACACCCGCGTCCTCGCCGGCCTCGTCGGCGCGCTGGCGCCGCACGGGCGGGCGCCGATCTACCTGCGAGCGATCGTGAACCTGCGCCGCCGCGACGCCGCCGCGGCCGCCGCCCGGATGCTGGCCTGGGAGCCCGCGCGGGTGATCTTCGCGCACGGCCGCTGGTTCGACCGCGACGGCGCCGCGCAGCTGCGGCGCGCGCTCGACTGGCTCGACCGGAGCTGACCGGCGGCGGGAAACGTCACCGGCATCGATGGCAGGAGGTCACGCGGACCTCACGCCATCCCCAGCGCCTCCTTGTAGAGCTCGAGGATCGCTTCCTCCTCGGAGACCTCGGAGCTGTCACGCTTGCGCAGCGCGATGAGCTTCTTCAGCACCCTGACGTCGTAGCCGCGGGCGCGCGCCTCGGCCATGACCTCCTTCATGTGCTCGCCGAGGTCGCGCCGCTCGGCCTCCAGCCGCTCGTAACGCTCGACGAACTGGCGCAGCTCGCCGGCGGTGACCTTGTAGCGGTCGCTGGCCTCGTCCTCGAGGATGTCTTCCATCGTCGTCGTCCTGCCTCCTGGTAGCGGCGCGGACCCTAGCCTCGCGCCCCGAGCGCGGCAAGCCTTGCAGGCGAGGCTGGCGCCGGGCTAATGAGCCCCGCATGGCCGCCCTGATCCTCCCTGGTGTCCTCCTGACGCTTGCCGGCCTTGGCGGGCTCGGCTGGTGCATCCTGCGTGGCTTCCGCATCCGCCGCGCGGCGCTGCCGGCGGAAGCGGTGCATGCCGAGCTGCACCGGCTGGTGGCGATCAACCTCGCCTCGGTCGCGGGCGCGGCGCTCGGCCTCGGCCTCCTGGTGGTCGGGCTGGTGATCTGAGCCGCTCAGGCGGGAGCCGTCGCCGCGTGCAGGTAGCCCGCGATCAGCCGCCCCCAGTCCTCGCTCGCCGCCGGGCGCGCGAGCGTGGCGCGGGCGGCGTCGGCGAGTTCGTGCGAGAAGGTGGTGCCGGCGCGGAGCGCGATGAGCTCGTCCATGAACGCCGCGCCGAACTCGGGATGGGGCTGCAGCGAGATCGCGTCCGGCCGCTCCGGGTCGCCATAGGCGAGCGCGGCGAAGGCGCAATGCGGCGAGCGGGCGAGCACGGTGGCGCCGGGCGGCAGCGCCACCACCTGGTCCTGATGCAGCGCGCGCACCGAGAAGTGCTTCGGCAGCGCGCGCAGCCAGCCGGGGGCGCCGGGCACGAGATCGTAGTCCTGCACCCCGAGCCCCCAGCCGCGCTCCGACTTTGCCGCGCGCCCGCCCAGCGCCTCGGCGAGGATCTGGTGGCCGAAGCAGATGCCGACGACCGGCACCCGCGCCGCGAGGCAGTCGCGCAGGAATTCCTTCAGGGGCTCGATCCACGGCAGCGCGTCATAAACGCCGTGGCGCGAGCCGGTGACGAGCCAGGCGTCGGCCTGGCGCGGCGAGGCCGGCATCTCGCCGGCGACGACGCGGACAGTGGCGAACTCCATCTCCGGATCGACCGCGCCGATGAGCGCCCGGAACATCGCCGGATAATCGCCGTGCCGCGCCCTGAGGTCGGGATGGACCTCGCCGGTCTCGAGAATGCCGAGCTTCATCCGCGCCTCCGGGAAGCGGTTCCGGGTCGAGATGTGGACTTTCCCGGACCGCGGCGCAAGCGGGTCGCTCGGATCGAGGACGGCCGGAGGGCCCTACGGCCCGCCGACCTCGTGCCGGACGGCGGCGAGGGCGTCGGGGGGAACCTGCACCGAGCCCGAGAACGGATGGTCGATCGCCACGATGACCAGGAGCCCGGAGCCGATCAGCACGGTGAGGATCCCGGTCATCAGCGCCTGCGCGCCGAGGTTGCGGTTGCCGAAGAAGTGGGTGAAGCCGACGGTCAGGACGCCGCCGACGAAGAGCACGATCCAGATCACCCACGGCACGAAGCCCGAGGCCGCGTCGATACGGGCGCGGCGGGCCTGGGTCAGCTGGTCGAGCTGGTAGAGGATCTCGTAGAGGACCGCCCCGTCGCGGGCGTCGGTGGCCGGGATCGTCATCACCTGCGCGTAGAGCGCAGTCAGCGCCGCGGTGGCCTTCGGGCTGCCGTCGCCCCGCTCCATCGCCGGCCAGTCCTCGGAGATCGCGGTGTCGATGTAGCCGGAGAGCCCGTGCCGCAGCGCCGTGCCGTGCGGCGCGCCGAGGCCGTCGGCGAGGCGGTAGAGCGTCGCCGCGGCGCCGGCCTCGGTCGCGACCTCGCCCTCGCTGTCGCTGAACCGCTCCCAGACCACCACCACCGCGAAGGCGAGAAGCACGGCATAGAGCACGCCGACCACGGCGAACTTGAAGCCGGCGACCTCGTTGTTGGCCGCAAGCGTCTGGAGATCCACCACCTGCCGCACCACGACCGTGCCGGCCATGGCGACCAGCGTCGGCAGCACGATCAGGATGGTTGTGGCGACCCAGAGCGGCGCCGAGGTCAGGTAGGTCATGCCGCCGCTCCGCTGCCGTCCGGTGGGCCGCAAGCCTAGCGCGCGCCGCGCGCCACATCCATCGCCATCCCCTGCTCGCGTCGGCTGCCCGGCGCCCGCCCGAGCGCCGCGGGTTGAAATGCGCCGCACAAAAGCCGATGAAGGGACGGGATCGAGCATGAACGAAAGCCACGCGATGCGCCGCCTCTATCACCAGCCGCTGTCCCCGTTCTGCCGCAAGATCCGCCTGGTGCTGGCGGAGAAGAAGATCGAGGTCGAGCTGGTCGAGGAGCGGCCGTGGGAGCGCCGGATGGATTTCCTGCGCATGAACCCCGCCGGGCAGGTGCCGGTCCTGAAGATCGACGGGCTGGTGCTCGCCGACAGCCAGGCGATCTTCGAGTACCTCGAGGAGACGAGCCCCGAGCCGCCGCTCCTGCCGCGCGACCCGGCGCTGCGCGCCGAGGCGCGGCGGCTGACCGCCTGGTTCGACGACAAGTTCCACGACGAGGTGACGGCGAACCTGCTCTACGAGCGGGTGAACAAGAAGCTCGCCAAGACCGGCTATCCCGAGAGCGAGAAGATCAAGGCCGGCACCCGCAACATCAAGTACCACCTCGATTACATCGGCTGGCTGATGGAGCACCGCCGCTGGCTCGCCGGCGACATGCTGACGATCGCCGACTTCGCGGCGGCGGCGCAGCTCTCCTGTCTCGACTACGTGAGCGACGTCGACTGGACGCGCAACACCGGGCTGCACGAATGGTACGCCAAGATCAAGTCGCGCCCCGCCTTCCGCTCGATCCTCGCCGACCTGGTGCCGGGGTTCACCCCACCCCAGCACTACGCCGACCTCGACTTCTGACGGTGACGGACGCTGTGGCGCTCGCGGCCCGGCTCAAGGCGCGGGCGCGCGAGGAGGGCTTCGCCGCCTGCGGCATCTGCGCGCCCGACGCGGTGCCGGAGACCGCGCCGCGCCTTGCGGCCTTCCTCGCCGACGGACGGCACGGGCAGATGCGCTGGATGGCCGAGCGAACGCACTGGCGCGGCTCGGCGGCGGCGCTCTGGCCCGCGGCGCGCTCGGTCGTCATGCTGGCCGAGGTCTACACGCCCGAGGACGACCCGCGCGCAGTGACGCGCCGGCCCGACCGCGGCGCGATCAGCGTCTATGCGCGCGGGCGCGACTACCACGACGTGGTCAAGAAGCGGCTGAAGCGGCTCGGCCGCTGGCTGGTCGCCGAGACCGGGGCGGAGATCAAGGTCTTCGTCGACACCGCGCCAGTGATGGAGAAGCCGCTCGCCGCCGCCGCCGGCCTCGGCTGGCAGGGCAAGCACACCAACCTGCTCGGGCGCACGCTCGGCAACTGGTTCTTCCTCGGCGCGATCTTCACCACGCTCGAGATGCCGCGCGACGCGCCCGGCACCGATCGCTGCGGCGCCTGCCGGGCGTGCCTCGACGCCTGCCCGACCGGCGCCTTTCCCGCGCCCTATCAGCTCGATGCCCGGCGCTGCATCAGCTACCTGACGATCGAGCACGACGGCCCGGTCGATCCCGCGCTGCGGCCGCTCCTTGGCAACCGCATCTATGGCTGCGACGACTGCCTCGCCGCCTGCCCGTGGAACAAGTTCGCCGCCCGGGCGCAGGAGGCGCTGCTCGCGGCGCGCGAGGCGCTGACCGCACCGCGGCTCGCCGACCTCGCGGTGCTCGACGACGCCGCTTTCCGGGCGCTCTTCAGCGGCTCGGCGGTCAAGCGGATCGGTCGAAACCGCTTCGTGCGCAACGTCGGCTATGCGATCGGCAACTCGGCCGACCCGGCGCTCGCGCCGGTGGCGCACCGGCTCGCGGCCGACCCGGACCCGACCGTCGCCGACGCCGGCCGCTGGGCCGTGGCGCGGCTCAGTTGAGCCGCTGCAGGTTGGCCCGCGCCAGCGCCGCGAGATCGCCGTCGGGT